>NZ_JBHZCN010000088.1:0-40518 GCF_042755465.1 Kitasatospora sp. NPDC059160
TGGCGTTGACTTTTGGCACGCTGTTGAGTTCTCAAGGAACGGACGCTTCCTTCGGACCGCCTTCCAGCGGGCCCTCCGGGCGCTTCGTTCTTTCGCGTTTCCAGCTTACCAGATGTTTTCCGCTCCGTTTTCCGGAGTTTCATTCATCCGATTCCCGCTGGCGGGGTTTCCTGCGAACTTCGTTCCGAAGCTTATCAAAGCTTTCGGAGTGTTCCGTCCGTGGGATTTGCTTCATCGGAGGGCGCGCATTTCGTGAAACGCGCTCGCCTCGATTTCGGCGGTGTCGTAGACACTAACGCCCGGGCCCGACCGTTGTCCAGTCGCTCCCAACCGTTCAAACCTACTAGCCCACCCACACCACGTCAATGGTTTGGTCGGGATGCGAGAAGACTAGCAGGTCAACGGCCTGTTGATCACCACGGCTCAGGCCGCGACGGGCTGCAGGTCCGCCCGGTCGGCCGCGTCCACGTCGCCGAACTCCCCGCTCGCCGCGGCCTTCCGGCCCAGGACCAGCGCGTAGGTGAGGAACGCCGCCTCCGCCACGACTCCGATGGAAATGCGGGCCCAGGTCGGCAGGCCGGACGGCGTCACGAAGGCTTCAAGCACGCCGGCCACGGCCAGCACCGTCGCCAGCCCGATTCCCATGCCGATGATCGAGCGGCCCTGTTCCGCCAGTGCCACCGCGCGGGTGCGCGGGCCGGGGTCGATGAGGGTCCAGCCGAGGCGCAGGCCGAGGCCGCCGGACACGAAGACCGTGGTCAGCTCCAGCAGGCCGTGCGGGATGAGCAGGCCGAGGAAGACGTCCAGCCGCCCGGCCGAGGCCATCAGCCCGACGCCGACGCCGAGGTTGACCACGTTGACCCACATCACGACGAGCACCGGGATGCCCAGCGCGATACCGAAGAGCAGGCACTGCACGGCGATCCAGGCGTTGTTCGTCCAGACCTGGGCCGCAAAGGAGCTGGCCGGCCGGTCCGAGTAGTACGCCTCGTACTGTCCGCCGGGGCGGGTCAGCTCGCGCAGGTCGTCCGGCGCGATCAGGCTGTTCCGGACCTCGGGGTGGGTGGCCATCCACCAGGCGATCAGCACGGTGACGACCATCGAGACCGCCGCGACCGGCATCCACCAGCGGCGCGCGCGGTACAGCGCGGCCGGGAAGCTCACCGTGTAGTAGCGGGCGACGTCCTGCCAGCCGTTGGTGCGGGCGCCGGTCACCGCGCTGCGGCCCCGCGAGACCAGGCCGGTCAGCCGGCCGACCAGGGCCGGGTCCGGCGCGGCGGCCTGCACCTTGGCCAGGTGGCCGGTGGCGCGCTGGTAGAGGGTGACCAGCTCGTCGGCCTCGTCCCCGTTGAGCCGGCGCCTACGGGCAAGGGCGTCCAGCCGGGCCCACTCCCCCTGGTGGGTGGCGACGAAGACGTCCAGGTCCATTCGGCGGCTCCATGGTCGGCGATGGCGCGAGGCGCGCGTGCGCGGGTCGGGCAGGTACGTACGGACACGTGCGGGCCCAGCATGCCAGGAACCGCCGCCGCCCCGGCCGCCGGGATCTCACTTCCCGTGCGACCACCGGGCGCCGTATGTTTGCGGCTGCGGATCAGACTGCGGAGAGCGGGCAGTGGGGGCCGATCCACGTGCGCTCCCACCTGCTCGCATGAGCGTGAACGGACAGGTGTCTTGAGCGACCTGGTGACGGGTGAGGCGGTCGTCCTCGACCTGCAGACGGCGAAGCTTCCGAGCAGGGCGTTGGCGATCGTGCTCGACCTGCTCATCGAGTTCGCCGCCCTGTTCGTGTCGACGCTGGTGCTGAGCATCGCCCTGTCCGGCCTGGACAGCGCGGCGCTGGCCGCGACGATGCTCGGGATGACGGTCTTCTTCCTGGTGGCCCTGCCGGTGATGATCGAGACCCTCAGCCGCGGGCGCTCGGTCGGCAAGGCGGCGCTCGGACTGCGGGTGGTGCGCACCGACGGCGGCCCGGTCCGGTTCCGGCACTCGCTGGTGCGCGGGCTGGTGGGCTTCTTCGAGCTGATCGCGATAACCGGCGCCCCGGCCGTGATCACCTCCACGCTGAACGCGGACGGCAAGCGGCTCGGCGACATCTTCGCCGGGACGGTCGTGGTCCGCGAGCGCACTCCGGCCGGAGCCGGTGCGGCCGGCCCGCTGCCCCCGGTGCACCCGCAGCTGCTGCACGACATGGGCCGTGAGCTGGTCGCGATGGACCTGTCCGCGGTGCCCGAGCCGCTCTGGCTGGCGATCCGTCAACTGCTCGTCCGGGTGGGCCAGTTGGAGCCAGGCGTGTCCTTCCGGATGGCCGCCGGGCTGGCCGAGGACCTGGCCGGCCGGATCGGGAACCCGATTCCGCCGGGACTGCACCCGGCGGCCTACCTGGGCGCGGTGCTCACCGAGCGCCAGCGCCGGGAGTGGATGCGCGCCCAGCAGCGGTTCATGGCCGCGGCCCCCGTCCAGACCCCCGCCCCGCACCCGGCCGTCGCCCAGGCCCCCACGGCCGACGGTCGCCCCCACCGCGTCCTCGGCGTGCCCGCGGCGCACGCGCACGCGCCCGTAGCGACGCCCCCGGTAGCGGTCCCGGCACCGGTCCCGACGCCGGCCGCCCCCGCGGCCCCGTCCTTCGTCAAGCCCTCGCAGCCGACCCCGCCCGCTCCCGACGCAGGCTTCGCCCCACCCGCCTGAACCTCACCCGCCTGAACCCCGCCCGCCTGGACCCCACCCGCCTGGACCCCGCCCCTACTCCCCCACCGGCCAGGCGTTCGGCGGCGACTGGAGCTCCTCCAGCTCGATCCCCGCCGCCGCCAGCACCACGTCCCCGGCCAGGTGCACCACCTGCTGCTCCCCCGTCTCCAGGTCCGCCACCTGGTAGCGCTCGACCAGCAGCGGCCCCGAGTCCGTCGCGTGGGTGTCCACGCCCTCCAGCAGCCACCCCTGGTCGAAGGTGCGCGGCGCCAGCACCGGCTCGGTGAACGCCACCAGCCGCACCCGGGCGCTCGCCCCCTCCCGCAGCCGCAGCATCCGGGCGGTGGCGACCAGGAAGCCCGGCGAGCGTCCGGCGAAGCCGTGCGCCCGGTCGTGCCCCTCCGCCGCGTGCTCGCCGCCCGGGTCGGCCGCGTCGGTGCGGACCCACGCCACCCCGTCCACCGCGCCGCCGCGCACCTGCCAGCCGCCGGCCCGCAGTTCCATCCGCAACGGCCGGGCCCGCGAGTCCAGCGTCAGGTCGACGCTGCCGATCACCTGCCCGTCCGGCGCGTAGGTCTTGGAGACGTACCGCCAGCCGGCCGCCCCGGGCGCGCAGCTGAACCGCTCCTCGCCGAGCAGCACGTGGTCATGGGTGTCATGGAGCGAGTACCGACCGTTGGGCATGCCCGAAAGCCTACGCACCGGCGTCCGGTGCAACATTCCGGGCCGGTGCCCGCATCAGAGGGTCGGACGGCGCGGGAGACGCGCCGCCGCCACGACGAGAGGGGGTGCAGATGGCGAAGCAGACACGCGACGCGGAGTTCACGGAGTTCGTGGCTTCACGGAGTGGCTGGCTGCGGAAGGTCGCCTATCTGCTGTGCGGGGACTGGCACCGGGCCGACGACCTGGTGCAGGAGACCATCACCAAGCTGTACGTGCACTGGGCGAAGGCGAGCCGCGCGACGAACGTGGACGGCTACGCCCGCCGGACGCTGGTGAACACGTTCCTCGCCGAGCAGCGCACCTCCTGGTGGCGCCGGACGGTACGGACCGGCACCGATCCGGACATCGCGGCCACGAGCATCGACCTGGACGTCTCGCTCGACCTGCGCAAGGCCCTGGCGGCGCTCCCGCCGCGCCAGCGCGCGGCCGTCGTGCTCCGGTACTACTGCGACCTGTCGATCGACCAGGCAGCCGAGGCGCTGAACTGCTCCTCCGGCAACGTGAAGAGCCAGAGCGCGCGCGCCCTGGAGACCCTCCGCCGCAGTCTCGTTCTCGTCCCGGCCCTTGCAGAGAGGACGTCATGACCGCCACCGATCACCGTGAGCTGAGCATCGCCCTGTCGGCCCTGGCCGACGAGCCGGCCCCGCCCGCGGCCTTCGACATCACCACGTCCATCACCCGTGGACGGGCCCGCCTGCAGCGCCGGTACCGGGCCACGGCCGGCGCGGTGGCCGTCGTGGCGGCCGTCGCACTCACGGCCACGATGCTGATGAGGCCCGGCACCACGGCACCGGCGGTGCAGACCCTCCCGGCGGTCACCGCGACGCCGGCCCCGACCCCGACCCCGACGTCGACCACCGCCCCGGCCGCCGCCTCGGACCCGCTCAGCACCGAGGTCTCGTACGGCTGGCTGCCCGACTGGGTGGACCAACCGGGCCGGATCGACCGCGAGATCCAGGCCAAGGGCCTCTACTCCGCGAACAAGGACACCGGCCGGAGCATCCCGCGCCTGAACCTCCAGCTCTACCCGGCCGGGGTCGAGCCGCCGTTGAACCCCCAGTCGCCCCCGTACGACATCCACCTGGTGCGCGAGGACGCCCCCCCGATCAACGGGCGGACGGCCTACTGGGCGAACCTGCCGAGCGGGACGCAGACGTGGTCACTGCGCTGGCTGACCCCCTCGGGCCGCTGGGCGGAGCTCGCCGCGAGCAACGGCACCCCGGAGCAGACCGGTCGCGACGTGCTGCTCAGGGTGGCCAACGGCGTCCGGTACGGACACCGGGACGTCCCGCTGCCGGTCCAGTTCACCAACCTGCCCGAGGAGTTCGGAACACCCGACATGGTGCAGCTCTCCCGCCCGGACCCGGAAGGCCGGGGAGCCTGGAACCTCTACCTGAACTTCAAGGTCCAGGGAAGGACCGTCACCCTCGAACTGCGACCGGACACGGACGAGCCCGGCACGATGCCGACCGGGCACCCCAGCCCCGCCCCGACCTGCCAGTCCCGGAACGGGGTGTGGATCTGCGCCGCCGTGTACGGGGGCGGCACGCCGCCGGCCCTGGACGAGATCGGCGGACTGTCCGGGCTGCTCTCGCGCACCGAGCCGATCGGTGTGGACGAACGCGACTGGACCACCGACGTGTTCGTCCGCTGAGAACGACCGGACGGCCGTTCTCGGCGGACGACCGGACGACCGGACGACCGGACGACCGACCACGCGCCGAACGCGCCGGTCACCGCGTCAGCGGCGACTCACCGCATCAGTAGCGGTACTGCTCCGCCTTGTACGGGCCCTCGACCGGGACGCCGATGTAGTCGGCCTGCTCCTGGGACAGGGTGGTCAGCTTCACGCCCAGCGCGTCGAGGTGCAGGCGCGCCACCTTCTCGTCCAGGTGCTTCGGCAGCACGTAGACGCCGATCGGGTACTCCTCGGTCTTCGTGAACAGCTCGATCTGGGCGATCGTCTGGTTCGCGAAGGAGTTGGACATCACGAAGGACGGGTGGCCGGTCGCGTTGCCCAGGTTCAGCAGGCGGCCCTCGGAGAGGACGATGATGGTGCGGCCGTCGGCCTTGCGCCACTCGTGGACCTGCGGCTTGACCTCGGTCTTCACGACGCCGTCGAGCTTGGCCAGGCCGGCCATGTCGATCTCGTTGTCGAAGTGGCCGATGTTGCCCACGATGGCCTGGTGCTTCATCCGGGCCATGTGCGAGGCCATGATGATGTCCTTGTTGCCCGTGGTGGTGATGAAGATGTCGGCGGTCTCGACCACGTCCTCCAGGGTGGCGACCTGGTAGCCGTCCATCGCCGCCTGGAGCGCGCAGATCGGGTCGATCTCGGTGACGATGACGCGGGCGCCCTGGCCGCGCAGCGACTCGGCGCAGCCCTTGCCGACGTCGCCGTAACCGCAGACGACGGCGACCTTGCCGCCGATCAGGACGTCGGTGGCGCGGTTGATGCCGTCGATGAGCGAGTGGCGGCAGCCGTACTTGTTGTCGAACTTCGACTTGGTGACCGAGTCGTTGACGTTGATCGCCGGGAACAGCAGCTGGCCGTCACGGTGCATCTCGTACAGGCGGTGGACACCGGTGGTGGTCTCCTCGGTCACGCCCTTGATGGTGGCGGCGACCTCGGTCCACTTGTTCGGGGTCTCCACGAGCGTGCGGTTGAGCAGCTCCAGGATGATCCGGAACTCGTCGTTGTCCGCGGTGGACGGGTCCGGAGCGGCACCGGCCTTCTCGAACTCGACGCCCTTGTGGATCAGCAGGGTGGCGTCACCGCCGTCGTCCAGGATCATGTTCGGGGTCTTGCCGTCGGGCCAGGTCAGCGCCTGCTCGGTGCACCACCAGTACTCCTCCAGGGTCTCGCCCTTCCAGGCGAAGACCGGCACGCCCTGCGGGTTCTCCGGGGTGCCCTCCGGGCCGACCGCGATGGCGGCGGCGGCGTGGTCCTGGGTGGAGAAGATGTTGCAGGAGCACCAGCGGACCTCGGCACCGAGCGCCGTCAGGGTCTCGATCAGCACCGCGGTCTGGACGGTCATGTGCAGCGAGCCGGTGATCCGGGCGCCGGCCAGCGGCTGCGCGGCGGCGTACTCGGCGCGGA
This sequence comes from Kitasatospora sp. NPDC059160, assembly GCF_042755465.1. Classification (NCBI taxonomy): domain Bacteria; kingdom Bacillati; phylum Actinomycetota; class Actinomycetes; order Kitasatosporales; family Streptomycetaceae; genus Kitasatospora; species Kitasatospora sp. NPDC059160. The sequence goes on from NZ_JBHZCN010000088.1 coordinate 6,509, forward strand.
TGGACATGAGGCCGGGCATCTCGTGCTCGGCCAGCTGGATCTCCTTGCGGCCGAACGGCGCCAGGGAAAGGTCGGCGACCTTGAAGTCACCGGTGATGTCGGTCGACATGCGTCTGCTCCTCGCTGATGGGGTGGGGCACGGGCCGAGGTCCGGATGTGCGGTGCGCATGGCGGGCCGTACGGGTGCACGGCTACGCCGGGGCCGCCGGATCCCGTGGTGGCGGACCGGCTCCCTGCTGCGCAGCACAAACCGTCGGAGGACCTCTCTCCCTCGACCGGCGCACACCCTACGGGTGCGGACCGCCGATCGACCGCCATCAGCAGCGACGTTCTGGCTCTGGTGACGAATCTACACCGATGGCCCCACCGGGCGTCCGCGGATGACTGATTTGGGCGGCCGGATCCGGCCGCCGCCCAGCCGCCCCAGGACCCCTGCCCGTCCCGTGCCCGGCCCCTGCCCGACCGCCGCCGGCCGCCGCCGGACCGGCCCGCCGGACGGTCCGTCAGTGCGCGGCGCCCGGCCCGGGGCCGCCCGGGGTGGCCGCCGGGTCCTCGCCCGCGGCGGCCTTCTCGGCGCTGTAGACGTCCGGCTCCAGGTAGATCGCCCGGGCGATCGGGACGGCGGCGCGGACCCGCTCCTCGGCCGCGTCGATGGCCCGCGCCACCCGGGCGGCGCTGTCCTCCGCGTTGACGGCGATCTTGGCGGCGACCAGCAGTTCCTCCGGGCCGAGGTGCAGGGTGCGCATGTGGATCACCCCGGTGACCGCCTCGCCGTCCACCAGCGCGGCGCGGATCCGCCGCACCGAGTCCTTGTCGGCGGACTCGCCGAGCAGCAGCGACTTGGTCTCCAGCGCGAGCACCACCGCGATCACCACCAGCAGCACGCCGATGCACAGGGTGCCGACGCCGTCCCAGACGCCGTCGCCGGTGATCACGGTGAGCGAGACGCCGAGCAGCGCGAGCACCAGGCCGATCAGCGCGCCGGTGTCCTCCAGCAGCACCACCGGCAGCTCGGGCGCCTTGGCGGTGCGGATGTACTGCACCCAGCCCTGGCCGCCCTTGGCCTTGGCGGACTCGCGCACCGCGGTCAGGAAGGACCAGCCCTCCATCGCGACGGCGAAGACCAGCACGCCCACCGCCCAGCCCCAGGAGTCCAGCGCCTCGGGGTGGTTGACCTTGTGCCAGCCCTCGTAGACCGCGAACAGGCCGCCGACGCTGAACAGCACGATCGCCACCAGGAAGCCGTACACGTAGCGCTCGCGCCCGTACCCGAACGGGTGCTCCTCGTCCGCCGCGCGGCGCGCCCGCTTGCCGCCGATCAGCAGCAGCACCTGGTTGCCGGAGTCGGCCACCGAGTGGACGCCCTCGGCCAGCATCGAGGAGGAGCCGGTGAAGCCGAAGGCGGTGAACTTGGCCACCGCGATCGCCAGGTTGGCGGACAACGCCGCGACCAGTGCCTTCGTCCCGCCCTCTGTGCTCATGGGCAGAGAGTAGCGGCCTCAGGACTGCGCGGCGGCCAGCCCCAGGTAGACGGCGGCGAAGTCGGTCAGCGCGATCAGGTCGGCCAGCGCGTGCAGCGGGTCCGCGAGGGTGCTCGCGTACTCGGTGAGCCGTACGTCGTGGGCGGCGGCCAGCCGGTGGGCGCGGCGCACGCCGAAGCTGCGCGGCCGTTCGTCGTCCTCGGGCACCTCGGCGGGGCCGTCCTGCTCCTGCCCGGGGTCCGGCGTGCCCGCCTCGGGGACGTGCCGCAGCAGCAGCACCTGGAGGTGCAGCGGGTCGGGCTCCTCGACCCGGTCGCGGAAGAAGTCGTCCGGGTCGGCGCCCGCGCCCAACTGGCCGGTGAACATGCCGCGGTGGGCGGTGAGCACCTGCGGCAGCGCGCCGGTCAGCGCCGGGCGGCCGGCCCGCTCGGCGAGCTGGGCGGCGAACCGGGAGGCGGCGGCGCCGGCGACCGGGCCCTCGGCCCACAGCAGCGGGACCGTCCCGGCCAGCCGGGCGGCCAGGCCCTTGGCCGGGTTGGTGTACGCGGCGGCGTCCGGGCGGCAGCGCACGGCGGCGGTGTCCAGCAGGTCGGCGACGGCCGGCAGCGCGTCGTAGGGCAGCTGGGTGAGGCCGAGCTTCTGGGCCAGCGCCAGCAGCGGGGTCAGGTGGGACCACAGCGCGGCCGGGTCCTCGGCCGGCAGGTCCGGCTCGGCGGCCGGTGCGGCGGGCGGGCCCTCGTCGGGCAGCACCGTGCCGACGTACGGCAGCGGCAGCGCGCGCACCTGCAGCGCGGCCTCGGCCAGCGGACTGCCGGGCGGGGCGGTGACGACGACGGAGCAGCCGCGGGCGTAGGCCTGCTCGGCGAGGCCGATCAGGCCCTGCTCGCCGCCGTCGGCGGAGCTGACCACCAGCAGGTCGAGCGGTCCGGCCCAGCCGGGCAGCTGCCAGCCGAGCCCGGCGGTGAAGGCGGGCGGGGCGCCGGCCGCCCGGTCGACGCGCGGGGCGACGGCCTCGGTCGGCGGCAGCGGGACGACCAGGACGGCGGTCCCGGCCAGCGCGGCGAGGATCTCGGCGGCGGTCAGGGCGCTGCCGTGCCCGGCGACCAGGACGGCCCGCGGGCGGCCGTCGGGGCGCAGCCGGTCGAGGCCGGCCGCGTCGGCCTGCCGCAGCGCGGTGCGGACCCGGGCGCCGGCGCCGGCCAGGGCCAGCAGGGCGCGGTCGTGGTCGGCGCGCTGGAGGGCGGCCGGATCGTCGAGCAGGGTGTCGTCGAGCATGCGGCGGGCCTCCGGCTGTCCTGTGTGGGCGGCGGGCGCGGGTCGGGCCGGTCGGCCCCGGGGCTGGTCGGCCCCAACAGGATCAGGCCGGGCGGCGGGCCTCGTCCACCAGGAGGACCGGAATGCCCTCGCGGACCGGGTACGCGAGGCCGCAGTCCGCGCCGGTGCAGAGCAGCTCGGGCTGCTCCTCGGTGCCGCCCTCGGCGAGCGCGGCCCGGCACTGCGGGCAGACCAGGATCTCCAGCAGGAAGGATTCGAGCTTCATGGGGGCTCTCCAAAGTTCGGTGGTGGCACGGAGGTGCCCCGGCCGATAGGCAACCCTACCGGCCGGGGCACGGTGCGCTCCGGTCAGGCGCGGTCCGGTCAGGCGCGCACGACGGCGAGCACGCCGTCGCGCAGTTCGGCCATCCGCGCCGGGTCCTTGGCCTCGACGTTCAGGCGCAGCAGCGGCTCGGTGTTGGAGGCGCGCAGGTTGAACCACCAGTCCGGGCCGGCCACGGTGAGGCCGTCCAGCTCGTCCACCGTGGTGCCCTCCAGGCCGGCGTAGGCGGCGCGGACGGCGGCGGTGCTGGCGGCCTGGTCGGCGACGGTGCTGTTGATCTCGCCGGAGGCGGCGTAGCGGTCGTACTCGGCGGTCAGCTCGGACAGGGTGCCCTGCTGCCCGCCGAGCGCGGCCAGCACGTGCAGCGCGGCCAGCATGCCGGTGTCGGCGCGCCAGAAGTCGCGGAAGTAGTAGTGGGCGGAGTGCTCGCCGCCGAAGACGGCGTCGGTGGCGGCCATCTCCTGCTTGATGAAGGAGTGGCCGACCCGGGTGCGCACCGGGGCGGCGCCGAGCTCGCGGACCACCTCGGGGACGGTCCAGGAGGTGATCAGGTTGTGGATGATCGTCGGCTCGGCCTCGCCGGCGGCCTGGGCGCGGGCGATCTCGCGGGCGGCGACCAGGGCGGTGATCGCGGACGGGGAGACCGGCTCGCCGCGCTCGTCGACCACGAAGCAGCGGTCGGCGTCGCCGTCGAAGGCCAGGCCGATGTCGGCGCCGACCTTGCGGACCTCGGCCTGGAGGTCGACCAGGTTCTTCGGGTCGAGCGGGTTGGCCTCGTGGTTGGGGAAGGTGCCGTCCAGCTCGAAGTACATCGGGACGAGCTCGATCGGCAGGCCGTCGAAGACGGTCGGCACGGTGTGGCCGCCCATGCCGTTGCCGGCGTCCACGGCGACCTTCAGCGGGCGGATCGCGCTGAGATCGACCAGGCCCAGCAGGTGGTCGGCGTAGCCGCGCAGGGTGTCCTGGGCGGAGAGCCCGCCGGGCTTCACGTCCTTGGCCGGGACGGTGACGGTGTCGTCCTCGGCGGTCCAGGACTCGACCAGCTCGCGGATCTCGGACAGGCCGGTGTCCTGGCCGACCGGGGCGGCGCCGGCCCGGCACAGCTTGATGCCGTTGTACTGGGCCGGGTTGTGGCTGGCGGTGAACATCGCGCCGGGCAGGTCGAGCTTGCCGCTGGCGTAGTAGAGCTGGTCGGTCGAGCAGAGGCCGATCTCGACCACGTCGGCGCCGTAGGCCGCGGCGCCCTCGGCGAAGGCCCGGCTCAGCGACGGCGAGGAGGGGCGCATGTCGTGCCCGACCACGATCGCGGTCGCGCCGGTGACCTGCACGAACGCGGCGCCGAAGGCCCGGGACAGGCTCTCGTCCCACTGGTCCGGGACGACACCTCGGACGTCGTACGCCTTCACGAGCTGCTTGAGGTCGCGCACTGCGGCTCCACCCTGGTTCTGTGCTGATCGATACGTCGGGCCACCGACGCGTCCGGTCGACGGATCGCGGTGGTGTCAGACGGGCAGCGTACCCGGGCCGGGCGAACGCACCGTGCGGGGCGAGGCCCAGGAGAGGCCCTAGTTGTCGGGCGAGCGCAGGACCCGGAGGTGGCCGCGGCGGCCGCCCTCGGTGGACTCGCCCTCGGGGACGCGGCCCTGACGGGGGGTCTGCGGGCGGGCGGCCTCGCGGACGGCGTTGGCGAGGGCCTCCAGGTCGTCGCTGCTGCGGCGCAGCGGCCCGGTCTCGAGGGCGAGCCGGACGACCTCCCAGCCGCGCGGGGCGGTGAGCCGCTCGGCGTGCTCGGCGCACAGGTCGTAGCAGTGCGGCTCGGCGTAGGTGGCGAGCGGGCCCAGTACGGCGGTGGAGTCCGCGTAGACGTACGTCAGCGTCGCGACGGCCGGTCGGCCGCACGCGGTCCGCGAACAACGACGTACAGAGCTCACGAGGGTGGACGGTACCGCACTCCCTGCCGGGGAGCGAAGACCGCCTGTCCGGCGGGGGTGCCGTGTCGCGCCCCGGGTGCTCACCGGCGTCCCCCCGCCGGGGCCCCGCCGGGCCGTGGGGGCGCCCCGGGCGCGCCCGCCCGGCTCCTGCCGACCGGCTCGCTCCGGCCGCTCGGACACGCGCCGTCGCACCGGCGATTCCCCCGTCGGAGTGGTCCACTTCCGACCCGCCAAGGACTACTCTCGGCAGTGATATGGACAGCTCCGCACCGCAGTCATCGACAGGCCCTTCGCGCCGCCCCCGGCACCGCGACCGGCACGGCAGGGGGCTGCGCGGCCCGCTGGCCCCGCCCCAGGTGCCGATCTCGCTCACCCGCTCCGAACTGTTCGACGACTACGTGCGCGAGTCGGTGGAGCGGTTGGAGCGGCGGTGGCCGCAGCTGATCGAGGTGGAGTTCGCCGTGCAGGAGGTGCCGCTGCACGAGCCGGACGGCGCCGACACCGAGGACGGCGTGCCGCTGGGCCGGGTGTCGCCCGGTCAGAAGGGCCACAAGAGCCAGATCGTGGTGTACCGGCGGCCGGTGGAGATCCGGGCGAAGACCCGGGAGGACCGGGCGGCGCTGGTGCACGAGATCCTGATCGAGCAGGTGGCCGAGCTGCTGGGGCTGTCGCCGGACGCGATCGACCCGCGCTACGACGAGGAGTGACCTTCCGGGGCCCCGCGGGGCCCCGGAAGGGCCGGTCAGCGCAGCACCACGCCCGGGTCCTGGGTGGCCTGCGGGACCTGCACGGTGCTGTGGTCGTCGCGCAGTGCCTGGACGGTGAACATCGGCACGTCCTTGGCGGGCAGGGCGAGCATCCGGGCGGCGACCACCGGGCCGCCGGACTCGGTCTCCACGGTGACCGCGAAGACGCCGTTCAGCCCGGCGGGCTCGGGCGCCGGGATGGCGACCGTGCCGCCGGCCGGGAGCTGGACCTCCTTGGTCGCCGGGGTGCCGCCGCCGCTGCCGGCCGAGCCGGTGACCTTGACGGTGGCGGCGTCGCCGGTGGAGGTCAGGAAGATCGTGGAGGCCCCGGCCCGGTTGTCGGCGACGGTGGCGCGGGCGCCGACCGGGCCGCTGCCGGTGAGCCAGGCCGCCTCGCTCTTGCCGTTGCCGCCCGTGCGGTCGACCCGCAACCCGGCCACGATCTTGGTGGGGTGCCGGTCGTCGCTGGGCGACAGCCGCAGCCCGGCGACCTCGTCCCGGGTGACCTTGCCCAGGTCGACGGCGGCCACCATGCCCGCCTTGACGTGGATCGACTCGTTGCCGGCCGGGGTGAACCAGCCGTTCTTGCCGGAGAGCTGGATCTTGAGGTCGGCGTCGTCCTCCGGCGGGGCCCAGACCACCAGCCGGGCCGCGGTGGCATCGGCGGGCAGGCCGGGCATCACCTGGGTGGCGGCCGGCTCGGCCGAGGCGGGGACCCAGTCGGCGCCCTTGGCGCCGTCGGCCGCGTGCAGCGCGGCGCCGATCCGCCCGGAGCGCACCACCACGTGCACGGCGAGGTCGGTGACGGCGCCCTTGCTGATCGTCGACAGCAGGACGGACTGCGAGCTGCCGGGGGCGACGGTGATGCCGTTGGCGGCGTCGTTGTCGATCAGGCCCTTGTCGCCGTACAGCTTGATGTCGACCACGGCGGCGGAGGACTCGGGGTTGACCAGGCTGACGTAGTCGACCCGGTCGCCGGCCGTGCTGGCCCCGGCGAACCAGAAGCTGGTGCTCTCCGGGGTGCAGGTCAGGCCGGACAGGCCGGTGCCGCGCTGCTCGGTGACCACGGTGGTCTGGCTGACGGTGAAGCCGGGGGCGAGCGCGCCGGTGGCGACGGCCCCGGTGCCGGGCGCGGCGTCGCCGTTGCTGGCCGGGCCGGTGGCCGGGGTGCCGGGCTTGCCGAGGGTCAGCTTGGCGTCGGCGGGCGCGGCGTTCTTGTCCGGGGCCGGGGTGGCCGGGGCGCCGGAGCCGCTCGCGGCCGCACTCGGCGCGCCGGCCGGCGATCCGCTCGGCGCCGGGGCGGACGGGGCCGCGCTCGGCGGGGTGACCGGGGCGGCCTGCTCGGAGAGCCAGCCGGCGCCGCCGGTGGCCGAGCCGGTGCCGGGCGGGGTGTAGGCGGTCAGCGTGGTCGAGCCGGTCAGGCCCTGGAAGGGCTGCGGGCAGACCGCCGCCGTCCGCTCGACCTGCGCGGTGCTCGGGGCGGCCCCGCCGTCCGCCTTGGCCGGGCCGGCCGGCGGGCGCAGCTCGGCGATCCCGAACACGGCCGCCAGCACCACGGCCGCGGCCAGCAGGGACTGGGTGGTCTTCCCCGCGGACCGGCCGGGGGCCGTCCCCGGCGCGCCGGCGGGCTCCGCGGCCCCGGCCGCAGCGGCGGAGGGCTCTGCGGGCTGCTCGGCCCGGGCGGCGGACTTCTTCCCGAATGCGGGCTTCTTCATGGCGGGTCAGCTCCCCGATCCGTGCTGGTGGGGGCCGTAGTTCCCGGAAGGGTGCCCGGTGCCGCCCGGTTCGTTGGGGTCGTAGTACGGCTCGCCCTGCTGCTGGCCCGGCAGCCAGGTCTGCTGGGGCTGCCCGGGCTGCTGCTGGTAGGCGTCGTAGCCGTACTGCTCCTGCGGGTACTGCTCGTACCCCTGCTGCTCGTAGCCCTGCTGGTCGTACCCCTGCTGCGGGTAGCCCTGCTGGTGGCCGTCGTACCCGTGGCCCTCGTAGCCCTGGCCCGCGTACGGCGCGGCGACCGGCTGCTGGGTCGCGTACTGGTCGTAGCTGTACGGGTCGGCCTGCTGGTACGTCTGGTACGGGTCGGTGTACGGCTCGGCCTCCTGGACGGCGGCGGCCGCCTGGACCGCCCCGGCCACCGGCTCGCCGGCGGGCTGCGCCGGGATCGCGCCCGGCAGGCCGTCGTACACCCCGGGCTCCTCGGCGCCGGGCTCGCCGCCCTCGCCGCGCTCGGCCATCCGGCGGGCCCGGCGGCTGCCGGGGGCGGGGGCCTGCGCCTGGGCGGCGGCGGCCAGCGCGGCGGCGGCGACCACCTCCTCGGGCAGGTCGTCGTCCTTGTGGCTGCGGCGGCCGGGCAGGGCCAGCACCAGGATGGTGAGGCCGACCAGGACCTGCGCCCAGATCCAGCCGGTGTGGACGAGGCTGCCCTCGCGGGTGACGCTCAGCTTGCCGCCGGCGGCCGGGAGCTTGAAGCCCTGCGCCCAGCCGTCGACCGTGGTGGGCTCCAGCGCGGTGCCGTCCATGGTGGCCTTCCACTCGGGGGCGGCGGCCTCGGCCAGCCGCAGCACCCGGCCGTCCGGACCGGCCGGGACGGTGGCGGTGAGGTCGCGCTCGCCGGACGGGACGACCACCGGGGTGGCGCCCGGAGCGGTGATCACGGCGCGCACCGCGGGCGCGCCGTTGACCTGCCAGAGCGCGGCGTCGCCGTCCTGGTTGGCCTTCACCAGGCCGGGGGTGGTGTCCAGGACGTCCTTGAAGGCGTCCACGGCCTGCCGCTCGACCAGCACGTAGGCGATGCCGTAACCGGCCAGGGCGTTCGCCTGGTCGGCGCCGGAGCCGGCCAGCAGGCTGCCGACCATCCGGTCCAGACCGCCCTGGGTACCGGTGGCCGGGTCGACGGTGGACTCCGCCTGGCCGAGGGTCAGGCCGGCGCCGCGCACCACGGTGTAGCGGACGGCGCCCTTCTGGCCGGTGACCACGAGGGTGCGGGACCGGTCACTGGTACCGGCCTCCTCGGCGATGAAGGCCGGCACCTGGCCGGACGCGGCGCGGTGCAGCGGGCCCCCGGCGCCGGTCAGCGCCCACCACAGGCCGGTGCCCAGCGGGGCCAGCACGGCGGCGGCCACCACCAGGGCGGCCACCGGCTGGCGCCAGCCGAAGGCGATCCCGGCGACCCGGGCGTTGGCGCCGTCGGCGCCGATCGCGGCGGCGGCGAGCATGGCGATCCCGGCGAGCAGGGTGGCCGGGCCGGCCCAGGCGGGCACCGGCTGGCCGCCGGAGGCCGGGGTGACGGAGGTGCCCGCCACCGCGACGGCGAAGACCAGCCCGGCACCGGCCGCGCCCCAGGCGGCGAGCACCGCGCGGCGGCGGTCGGCGCGCAGCAGCGCGGCCAGTGCGGCCAGGACGACACCGGTGGAGAGCCAGACCGGCGGCACCCCGGCGCCGCCGGGGTTGACCAGCAGCAGGCCGGCCGCGCTCGCCCCGGCGCCGTGCAGTCCGGGCAGCCCGGCCTCCAGCAGCAGCCACTGCGGGTGCGAGAGCACCTTGAGCGACCAGGGGGCGAGCACCGCGACGGGCACCGCGAGGATCACCAGGACGCGCAGGCCGAGCAGGCGCAGCGCCGTGCCGCCGGAGCCGAAGGCGCCGCCGCGCAGCACCGCGAGGACCAGCACGGCCAGGCAGAGCGGTACCGCGAGGGCCCAGGTCAGCGGGACGAAGGCGGTGGCCAGGGTGAGCAGCAGGACGGTCATCCAGACCGGCCGCCAGCCGGGGCGGGCGCCCTTGGCAGCGCTCTCCTGGCGGATGCCGAGGCCGGCCGCGATCGCGGCGGCGCGGGCCAGCGGCGGCAGCAGCACGGCGAGGACGGCGGTGCCGATCCGGCCCTGGGCGAGCGCGCCGGTGGCGGCGGGCAGCAGCGCGTAGGTGGCGCTGGCCCAGGCGCGGACCAGCTTGGAGTCCAGCAGCGGCCGGGAGACCAGGTAGGCGCTGACCGCGGCGAGCGGGACGGTGAGCACGACCAGCAGGGTGAGCGCGAGGTCGGCGTGGCCGAACAGCAGCCAGGAGAGCACCGAGAGCACGCCGAGGTACGGCGGTGCGGCGGCGGTGGAGCCGGTGCCGACCGGGTGCCAGGCGTCCGCGTACATCGCCCACAGGCCGCCCGCGCCGTCGGAGGCGGGCAGCAGGGCGCCGCCGAACAGCTCGCCGCTGCCGAACAGGCCGCGGCAGGCGACCAGGGCGAACACCAGCAGGCCGGCGAACAGCACCGGCGCGGGGCGCCGGGCCAGCTTCTTGATCAGCGCGAACTGCTCGACGACGAGGTCCTCGCCGTCCTCGTCGCCACCGGCCTCGACCGAGCCGTGCCGGCTGCCGGTGTCGTCGGCGCCCCCTATCCCGAGCGAGCCGATGACGCCCTCGACGGCCAGCCGGGTGGTGGCACCGGGCGCCGGGAAGAGCGTGCGGTCGTCCAGGGCGTCCGCGGCGCGGGTCCGGGCACGGTGTTTGCGCGCGGCCAACAGCCGTGGGAAGCGGACGAGTTCGTGGCCGAGGCCGGCCAGTTCGTCGACCGCCTGGCGCGGGTCCTTGCCGAGCAGGTTGGTGACGGCCCGCACCAGGGTGCCGAGCACCAGGCGCAGCAGCACGTACGGGAAGAGCGCGCCCCTGCAGTTGGCGAGCAGGGTGTAGACGGCGCCGGACTTGTCCACCCGGTGCGGGTGGGCGGGGCCGCAGTCGATCGCGCGGCGCTCGCGGCTGGCCGCCTCGGCGTGCCGCAGCACGGCGTCGGGGGCGACCACCACGCGGTGGCCGGCGGCGTTGACCCGCCAGCAGAAGTCGGTGTCGTCCCGCATCAGCGGGAGGGCCCGGTCGAAGCCGCCGAGCTCCTCGAAGACGTCCCGGCGCACCAGCATGCCGGCGCTGGAGACGGCCAGCACCGGGCGGACCTGGTCGTGCTGGCCCTGGTCCTGCTCGCGGCGGTCGAGGCCGGTCCAGCGGCGGCCGGAGCGGGCGATGGTGACGCCGATCTCCAGCAGCTGGCGGCGGTCGTACCAGCTGCGCAGCTTGGGGCCGACCACGCCGGCGCTGGGGGTGGAGTCGGCGACCTGGAGGAGCCGGCGCAGCGCGTCGGTCTGCGGCTCGCAGTCGTCGTGCAGCAGCCAGAGCCACTCGACCGGCTGGGTCTCGCGCGGGCCGCCGCGGCCGAGGTCGTCCTCCTGGGCGAGCGGGTCGCCGTAGTCGTCCCAGCCGCCGGTGACCGGGTCGTAGCCGGAGGGGTCGAGCCGGTACGGGAGGTCCTCCGGGCGCAGGGGCGCGCTGCTCGCGACGGCCTCGGCGACGGCGGCGCCGAAGCCGGCCCGGCGGCCGAGCACCAGCGGGCCGCTCTCGGGCAGCCAGTCGGCCAGGGTGTCGGCGAGCAGCTGCGGGGAGTTGTCGGTGGATCCGGTGTCGACCGCGAGGATCCGCTGGACCTGGCGGTCCTGGCCGAGCAGTCCGGCCAGGGCCTGCGGCAGCCAGCGGGCGCCGTCGTGCGAGACGATCACCGCGGTCACCAGGTGGCGCGGGTAGGCGGGCGGCCTGGAAGCGGTGAAGCCGCTCTGGTGGCTGTAGACGGTCATCGAGTGCGCGGGCCCCAGTTCTCGGTGGACACAGCCGGTGAACGGCAACCGGATGGCGCACCACACTAACGGCTCCGGATGGCCGCTTCGTGCCCGGTGCCGGTGCGGAGGCGGTGAAGAAGGGGACCCGGGATCGGCATGAACCGGTCCGGGAACACGAAAGCGCCCCACCGTCGCGGTGAGGCGCTCGTACAGCTGTGCGGCCGTCCACCGGTGGCGGAGGGTCAGCGAGATCGGTCGGGGCCGCCCCGGTCAGACGGCGCTCTTCTTGAGCCGACGGCGCTCGCGCTCGGAGAGGCCTCCCCAGATGCCGAACCGCTCGTCATTGGCGAGGGCGTACTCCAGGCACTCCGAACGGACCTCGCAGGCGAGGCAGACCTTCTTGGCCTCGCGGGTCGAGCCACCCTTCTCGGGGAAGAAGGACTCCGGGTCGGTCTGGGCGCACAACGCGCGCTCCTGCCAACCGAATTCCTCCTCTTCCTCCGCGATGCCGTCCCCGATCAACAGCTCAAAGAGCTCGCTCATGTGGCGCGCCTCCTCTGCCCCTACTTGGCGTCCCCGTGGTTGCCGTTGCCTCGTGCGGCTGACGACACGAGTGAAATTACAGTTGCGTCACTCTGGCCCAGTCAAGCCGAGCTCTGGTATTGAGGCCGGGATTCACTCCCTGGCACCAAGCCGTTACGAATAGTGTACATATCCGGACACATCGGACCTTGGGTCCGAAAGCCCCGGCGACGCCGAAACGCCCGCAATCACTCGCGGAATGACGCTCGGTCATCGTGACAGGCCGGTCATCGGCCTCCCTTCCCGGCGATCTTCCCATCGAAACATAGAGAGTGATGAATCACCCCATCCAGGAAAGATCCGGACCTAACCCACTCGAATGCCGCATCCTTCGGTTTGACACCGCCCCTGCGGATGCGGTCTCCTTTCCTCCATGTCAGAGTTCGCCAGCCCCCGGAGCGGTTCCACGCTCCGCCGTGCCGTGAACTCCTGTTGTCGCCTCTGTTCCTGCTGTATCTAGGCGCCCGCGTCCCACCGCGCGCCGCCCAGGAAGCACAGAGGCCGCCCGCGAATCCCGCCCCAGGACATCCCGGATCCGGCTGATCCCCGAACCAGCCGAGCCATCCGAGGACGACTCCCGTGCGCATGATCCGCATCCGCAAGCGGAACCGCGACCGCAACAAGCACGCCCGCCGCGGCCTCGCCGCCGCCCACGCACCCCGCCACGGCGACCGGCACCGCTGGGCCGACGGCCTCAGCGACGTCTCCATCGCCGGCGACCCGCTCGCCTTCCCGCACCTCGCCCGCACCGACCTGCCCGGCCACCCCACCACCGTCGCCGGGTACGCCCGGCTGGTCCGCGAGATCGCCGCCGACCGCACCCGCTGGGAACCGCTGGTCCGCTACGACGCGCTCACCCGCTGGTACGCCCGCCTGGAGACCGGCCCCGGCTACGAGGTCTGGCTGCTCAGCTGGCTGCCCGGCCAGAGCAGCGGCTTCCACGACCACGGCGAGTCCTCCGGCGTGATGACCGTCGTCCAGGGCGAGCTGACCGAACGCTCGCTCACCCACGCCGGCGAAGGGGCCCGCACCCTGCGCCCCGGCGGGCAGCGGGTGTTCTCCTCCGGCTACCTGCACGAGGTGGTCAACGGCGCGCTCGAACCCGCTGTCTCCATCCACCTCTACACCCCGGGCCTGACCGCGATGAACCAGTACGGCACCGCCACCGCCGTCCCCGAGCAGCACGCGCACGCGGCGGAGTCCGAGCGGCGTTGACCGAGGCCTGACGAAGAGTCCGACCGTGGCAGGATGACCCCATGCGCATCGTGGCACTGGCAGGCGGGATCGGCGGGGCGCGCTTCCTGCGCGGACTCCTCGCGGCGGTCGGACCGCAGGACGAGATCACCGTCATCGGCAACACCGGCGACGACATCCACCTCTACGGGCTCAAGGTCTGCCCCGACCTCGACACCGTGATGTACACCCTCGGCGGCGGCATCCACGAGGAACAGGGCTGGGGCCGGGCCGACGAGACCTGGTCGATCAAGGCCGAGATGAAGGAGTACGGCGTCGGCCCCGAGTGGTTCGGGCTCGGCGACCGCGACTTCGCCACCCACCTCGTGCGCAGCCAGATGCTCACCGCCGGGTACAGCCTCAGCCAGGTCACCGAGGCGCTGTGCGTGCGCTGGAAGCCCGGCGTGCGACTCCTGCCGATGAGCGACGACCGGGTCGAGACCCACGTGCGGATCACCGACGAACAGGGCACCCGGGCCGTCCACTTCCAGGAGTACTGGGTCCGGCTGCACGCCGCCGCCGACGCCGAGGCGATCATCCCGGTCGGCGCGGACACCGCCAAGCCCGCGCCCGGCGTGCTGGAGGCCCTCGCCGAGGCCGACGTCATCCTCTTCCCGCCGTCCAACCCGGTCGTCTCGATCGGCACCATCCTCGCCGTCCCCGGCATCCGGGACGCCGTCGCCGCCGCCCCGGCGCCGGTGGTCGGACTCTCCCCGATCATCGGCGGGGCGCCGGTGCGGGGCATGGCCGACAAGGTGCTCGCCGCCGTCGGCGTCGAGGCCACCGCCGAGGCGGTCGCGCTGAACTACGGCGCCGGCCTCATCGACGGCTGGCTGGTGGACACCGCGGACGAGCAGGCCGTCCCGGCCGTCGAAGCCGCCGGGATCGCCTGCCGGGCCGTCCCGCTGCTGATGACCGACGTCGAGGCCACCGCCGAGATGGCCCGCGCGGCGCTGGCCCTGGCCGAGCGGGTCCGCACGTGACCATCGAGATCCTTCCGGTCCAGGGCATCCCCGAGGTCGAGGCCGGGGCCGACCTCGCCGGGCTGATCGCCAAGGCCGGGACGTACCGCGACGGCGACATCCTGCTGGTCACCTCGAAGATCGTCAGCAAGGCCGAGGGCCGGCTGCTGCACGCCACCGACCGGGACGCCGCGGTCGACGCCGAGACCGTCCGGGTCGTCGCCCGGCGCGGACCGGCCCGGATCGTCGAGAACCGCAACGGCTTCGTCATGGCCGCCGCCGGGGTCGACGCCTCCAACACCGCCCCCGGCACCGTGCTGCTGCTGCCCGAGGACCCGGACGCCTCGGCCCGCGCGCTGCGCGCCCGGCTCCAGCAGCTCACCGGCCACCGGATCGCCGTCGTCGTCACCGACACCTTCGGCCGGCCCTGGCGCAACGGGCTCACCGACGTCGCGATCGGCGCCGCCGGACTGTCCGTCCTGGAGGACCACCGGGGGCGCACCGACAGCCACGGCAACGAACTGGTGCTCACCGTCACCGCGACCGCCGACGAACTCGCGGCCGCCGGCGACCTCGTCAAGGGCAAGGCCACCGGCGTCCCGGTCGCCGTCGTGCGCGGGCTCGGCCACCTGGTCACCGCCGAGGACGGCGCCGGCACCCGGCCGCTGGTGCGACCCGCCGCGGACGACATGTTCCGGCTCGGCACCTCCGAGGCGCTGCGCCAGGCCGTCACCCTGCGGCGCACCGTCCGCTCCTTCACCGCCGACCCGGTCGACCCGGCCGCCGTCCGGCGCGCGGTGGCCGCCGCCGTCACCGCGCCCGCCCCGCACCACACCACGCCCTGGCGGTTCGTCCTGCTGGAGTCCGCCGAGACCCGGGTCCGGCTGCTGGACGCGATGCTCGGCGCCTGGCAGCGCGACCTCCGTGAACTCGACGGCTGGGACGAGGCCCGGATCGCCCGCCGCACCGCCCGCGGGAACGTGCTGCGCGACGCGCCGTACCTGGTGGTGCCGTGCCTGGTGATGGACGGGTCGCACGACTACCCGGACCCGCGGCGGGCCGCGGCCGAACGGGAGATGTTCACGGTGGCCCTGGGCGCCGCCGTGCAGAACCTGCTGGTCGCGCTCACCGGCGAGGGGTACGGCACCGCCTGGGTCTCCTCCACGATGTTCTGCCGTGACACCGTCCGGGGTGCGTTGGACCTGCCGGAGGGATGGGACCCGATGGGGGCCGTCGCCGTGGGACGCCCGGCGGAGGCGCCGCGGGTCCGCCCCGAACGGAGCGCCGACGCCTTCGTCGCGGTGCGGTAGGGATCTCTCAGAGGCCCCGGTAGATCTCGCGGCGGTTGCCCACCTTCACGACGACGATCACCAGCACGTCGTCGTGGATCTCGTACGCCACCCGGTACATGCCGACCCGGAGCCGGTAGAGACCCGTGTGTCCGGTCAGCTTCTTCACGTCCGGGCCGTCGGCGTACGGGTCGTCCCCGAGTCTGGTGAGCGCGGCGAGGATCTGCATGGCATCGACCTGGCTGATGTCGCGCAGTTGCCGCCGAGCGCTCGCGGTGAAGCGGAACGCGTACTTCACGCGGCGCTCCCGGCACTGCTCGGCGGCTCTCCGAAAAGGTCTGCCAGAAGTTCGGCCATGCTCACCGTGGGTTCGTTCCGGTGTTTCTCCGCCTCACGGGCGAGGAGCTCGTCCTCCGCGTCCTCTATGGCATCGAGGATCTCGATCGGCACGACCGCGCCGACACGCTCGCCCTTGCGGGTGATGACGGTGATCTCACCGGCCTCGGCCCGGCTCAGCACCTCGGCGAGGTGGGCCCGGGCCTCACGGATGTTCAGTTCATCAGCCATGCTTCCAGCGTACACACCGCGTGTACGCAGAGCGGCGTTCTCCGGTCAGCGGTTGCGGTGGTCGTTGGGGGTGAGTCTGGGGCCGTAGCGGGGGGCGTGGGGGGTGGTGGCGGTGAGGAGGCGGCAGAGGCGGTGGCGGTGGGGGCGGTAGGGCTCCAGTAGGGCGAGCATCTGGGTGTCGTCGCTGCGGGGGCGGCCGGCCAGGGCCCAGCCGACCAGGTTGGGGAGGTGGAAGTCGCCGACCGAGACCGCGTCCGGGTCGCCGTTGCTGCGCTGGAGGGTTTCGGCGGCGGTCCAGGTGCCGATGCCCGGGACGGCCGTCAGGCGGGCGAAGGACTCCTCGTGGGCCATCGCGGAGGCCTCTTCCAGGCGGGGTGCCAGCCGGACCGCGCGCTGGATCGTGGCCGAGCGTCCGGGGTCGACGCCGGCCCGGTGCCACTCCCAGCTCGGGACCATCGCCCAATCGCGGGCCGACGGGGCCACCCGCATGCCCTCGGCCGGGCCCGGGGCCGGGGTGCCGAAGTCGCGGAGCAGGGTGCGCCAGGCGCGGTAGGCCTCGTCGGTGGTGACCTTCTGTTCCAGGATCGCGGGGACGAGGGACTCCAGGACCAGGCCGGTCCGGGTGAGCCGCACCCCGAGGGTGCGGCGCTGGGCGTCCCGGAGCGGGCCGGGGGGCAGCACCAGCGCCTCCGGGTGGTCCTCGGCGCCGAGCAGGGTGGGCAGCCGGTCGAGCAGCCACTGGGCGCCCGGCCCCCAGGCGGTCGCCTCCACCTCGCCCGCACCGGGGCGCGGCAGCACCCGCAGGGTGCCGACGCCGGCCGGGGTGCGGGAGGCGCGCCAGACGGCACCGTCGCCGGTGGTGCGGTACGAGGGGTCGGCGGGGCCCCGGCGCAGCGGCAGCAGGGTGCGGACGGGGTCGAGCGGGAAGCCCGGCCGCCAGTGCCGTACCGCTTCGCCGCCCGTCACTGCCGTCGCCTCCTGGGGTGCCTGAGGCCCTGAACGATACGTGGGGAGGGTGAGGGCTAGGGAGTCCGGAGTCGGGCCGCGGCTGTGCGGAGTTCGGGGAGCCGGGCGTAGAGGGCCTTGCCGGGGCATTCGGTGTTGAAGGCGTCGCGGTGGCCGGAGACGGCGTCGAAGTCGACGACGGTGCCCTTGGGGTAGCGGCTGGCGTCGGACGAGGAGGTGAGTCCGGTGCGGCCGTCGGCGGGCCGGCCGGTGAGGCCGAGCTTCCAGGCGGCGATCGCGGCGAGGCCGTCGAGGAGGGGTTGGGGCGGGGTGGCGTCGACGTAGGTGCCGATCGCGGCGACGCCGGAGGAGTCGGTGTTGAAGCCGAGGGTGTGGGCGCCGTGGACGGGCCGGTCGACGCCGCCGGCCCGGCCCTCGTAGACGGTGCCGCAGCGGTCGACCAGGAAGTTGTAGCCGATGTCCCGCCAGCCGCTGGTCTTGACGTGGTACTGGTAGATGCCCCTGATCACCCGGGGGGCGTCGGAGCAGGCGTAGTCGGTGGCGGTCGCGGTGTGGTGGACGAAGACCTCGCGGACCGGGCCGGTGTACTCGGAGCCCGGGTCGCGCAGGGACTCGTCGGCGCCCCAGCCGGCCCGGGTGACGATCGCCGGGCGGGGCGCCTGGTGGCCGTCCTCGGCGGCGGGTGCCGCGGGCACCGTCCGGGTGGCGGCCGGGGCGGGTGCGCCGGCGCCGGGGTCGACGAGGTCGAGCCGCAGTCCGGGCGGCGGTCCGGCCGGGCCGGGCCGGAACTCGACGGCGACGCCGTCGCTGCGGCCGGTCCACAGCGGGGCGGTGGCGCCGTGCGGGGCGCGGTCGGGGCCGTCGTCGGTGTCGGTCTCCAGGGTGTGCCAGTCGCTCCAGCGGCCGGTGGCCGCGTCCCGGGTGCGGACCCGGAGGCTCCCGCCGTCCAGCGCTCCCGCCGGTCCGTCCCAGCCGATGCCGAGGAGTTCGAAGGGTCCGGTCGTGCTCGGCGGGAGCCCGTGCCCGGCGGGGAGCCGGAGCGAGACGGTCCGGCCGCCGCCGGGGAAGTCACGGTGCTCGCCGCCGGGGGCAAGGGGCACGGCGGTGGCGGCGGGAGCGGGCTGGAGCAGCAGGGCGGCGGTGCAGCCGGCGAGCAGCGCGGCCGGGAAGGGGAGGCGCGCGGCCTTGGTGGAAAGGCGCGCGGCCTGGTGGGAAAGGCGCATAAAGGGGATCGTCGCCGCAAACCGGACGGCCCGCCACGCCGCCCCGCGCCCGCTCGGCCGCCCCTCCCGGCCTGCCACCCGAAGGCCGTAGGCTGGGGCGCACCATGACTGCGCCATTCGCTGCCGATGCCCGCACCCCCGTCGAGCTGCTGCACGCATACCTGCGCGGCGGCACCCCTTCGGTCGATCCCGCGGCCCCGCTGGTCACTTTCTACGACGACGCCACCGGCGAACGGGTGGAGCTGTCCGCCCGGACCTTCGACAACTGGGTCGCCAAGACCGCCAACCTCCTCCAGGACGAGCTGAACGCCGGTCCGGACGACCGCGCCGCGCTGCTGCTGCCCGCCCACTGGCAGAGCGCCGTCTGGCTGCTGGCCTGCTGGTCCGTCGGTGTGACCGCGGTGCCGGCCGGCGACCCGGCCGACGCCGACCTGGTGGTGAGCGGTCCGGACGGCCTGGAGGCCGCCCAGGCCTGCGGGGGCGAGCGGGTCGCGCTCGCCCTGCGCCCGCTCGGCGGCCGCTTCCCGCACCGCCCGGACGGCTTCCTCGACTACGCCGCGGAGGTGCCCGGCCAGGGCGACCGCTTCGCGCCGTACTCCCCCGTCGCCCCGGACGGGCAGGCGCTGGAGACCTCGGTGGACGGGCTGCCGCTGAAACTGACCGGTGAGCAGACCGTCGCGCTGGCCCGGGAGGGCGCCGCTCGGATCGGCCTCAAGCCCGGGGACCGGGTGATGTCCACCCTCTCCTTCGACGACTGGGCGGGCCTGGAGGCCGGCCTGCTGGCCCCGCTGGCGGTCGGCGCCTCGGTGGTGCTGTGCCGCAACTCCGAGGGCCTGGACGCCGGGCAGTGGGAGAAGCGCTCCGAATCCGAACGGGTGACTGTGCGCCTCGGCTGACCCCGGGACGGTCCCGGCGGGTAGGGATCCCTGCCATGGCCGAGGACGACACCGAGCACCCCCCGACCGACCAGACTCCCCCGGAGCACGCTCCCCCGAGCGGACCGGGACGCCCGCGAAGGCGCCGGCGGTGGCTGATGATCACCGCCGGCGCCGTCGCGTTCCTGCTGGTCGCCACCGGCGTGCTGCTCTGGATCGCCTACCGCAAGCTGGACGGCAACATCAGGACGGACTCGGCCACCGACCGGCTGCTCGCCAAGCTGGAGGCCGAGCGCCCGAGCCGGGCCGCGGGGGCCAAGGGCGCCGAGAACATCCTGCTGATCGGCAGTGACGACCGCTCCGGGGCGAACTCCTCCTACGGCGGCGAGGCCGGGACCCAGCGCTCGGACACCACGATCCTGCTGCACCTGGCCGCCGACCGGAAGCACGCGACGGCGGTCTCCGTCCCGCGCGACGTGATGGTCACCGTGCCCTCCTGCGAGAAGCCGGACGGCAGCCGCAGCAAGGCGGGGACGATGCAGTTCAACTGGGCGTTCGAGCTGGGCGGTCCGGCCTGCTCGATCCGCACCGTCGAGCAGTTGAGCGGCATCCGGATCGACCACTACGTGATCCTCGACTTCAGCGGCTTCAAGACGATGGTGGACGCGATCGGCGGGGTCGAGGTGTGCGTGCCGCAGCCGATCCACGACAAGGACGCCAAGCTCGACCTCCCGGCCGGCCGTCAGCTGCTGCACGGCGAGCAGGCGCTCGGCTACGTCCGGGCCCGGGAGAGCCTGGGCGACGGCAGCGACACCCAGCGGATGGGCCGCCAGCAGCAGTTCCTGGCCTCGCTGATCCGCAAGGTGCAGTCGCAGGGGGTGCTGCTGAACCCGGCCAAGCTGTGGCCGGTGCTGGACGCGGCCACCTCCTCGGTGAAGGCGGACGGCGGCCTGTCCTCGCTCGGCGCGCTGTACGACCTCACCCAGGACCTGCGCGACGTCCCCTCCCCGGACGTGGTGTTCCTGACGGCGCCGCGCCGCCCGTACCGCTACGACTCGGACCGGGACGAGTTCGTCCAGCCGCAGACCACCCAGCTGTTCGACGCGCTGCGGGCGGACCGGCCGCTGGCCCTGCGGCCGCCCGGTTCGGCGCCCTCGCCGGACGCGGGGACCGGAGCCGGGGCGGGCACCGGAGCGGGAGCCGGAGCGGGAGCCGGATCCGACGGGGCCACGGCGTCACCCTCGGCGGGCGCCTCGCCCACCTTCGAGGGACGCACCGCCGACGTGGACGCCTGCGCCCAGCACTGAACTCGACGTCCGGCTTTGCTTTTTCATTGCTCAAACATGACTGAGATCACACTCGGAACAATTCCCCCGTTCGGCTCGTCTAGTGTGTCCGGATCGACCCGTCGCCCGACGGGTCGGCCTCCGTGACCGGCCGGACGTAGGGGACCCCCGTGCAGCAGGACGAAACGAACACCGGTCGGTTCAGCGGGGGGAGCCGGCGGGAGGCCAAGCGTCTGGCCGCGGCCGCCAAGCGGCAGCGGCGCCGCCGGGTGCTCAAGTGGACGGCGGGGACGGGCGCCCTGGTGATGGTCGCGGGCTGCGGCGGGGCCTACTACCTGTACCAGCACTTCAACAGCAACCTGACCTCGGTCAAGGTCCAGCTGGGCAACGAGGAGGAGCGGCCCAAGGCCGCCGGGGACGCGCTGAACATCCTGGTGATCGGCACCGACAGCCGCCAGGGCCTCGGCCGCGAGTACGGCGACGCGGGCAGCACCGGGCACGCCGACACCACCCTGCTGTTCCACGTCTCCAAGGACCGCTCCAACGCGACCGTGGTCAGCATCCCGCGCGACCTGATGGTGCCGATACCGGAGTGCCAGGACGACAAGGGCAAGAAGATCCCGGGCGTCGCGCGGGACATGTTCAACAACAGCCTCGGCCAGGACGGGCGCGACGCGGGCTGCACCTGGAAGACCGTGGAGAAGCTGACCGGCATCCGGGTCGACCACTTCGTGCAGGTCAACTTCGAGGCGGTGAAGACCCTCTCCACCGCCGTCGGCGGGGTGGAGGTCTGCGCGGCCAAGGACATCGACGACAAGGACTCGCACCTCAAGATGTCCAAGGGCCGCCACGTCGTCCAGGGCGAGGAGGCGCTGGCCTTCGTCCGCACCCGGCACGCGGTCGGCTTCGGCGGCGACCTCACCCGGATCCCGCTCCAGCAGCAGTTCATCAGCGCGATGATCCGCAAGATCAAGAGCGACGACACCCTGACCAGCCCGGGCAAGCTCTACCAGCTCGCGGACGCCGCCACCAAGGCGCTCACCGTGGACTCCGGCATCGGCAGCGTCGACAAGCTCAAGAACCTGGCCCAGGACATCAGCAAGGTGGACACCAAGAACATCACCTTCACCACCGTCCCGGTGCTGGACGACCCCGGCAACAAGGACCGGCTGGTCCTGCACCAGCCGGACGCCGGACAGGTGTTCTCGATGATCGCGGGCGACCGCTCGCTGACCGAGACGGCCGCTCCGGCCGCGGCCCCGGACGCCTCGGCCCCGGCGGCCCCGGCCGCGCCGAGCAGCGCTGCCCCGGCGGTGGACACCAAGGGCGTCCAGGTGACGGTGCGCAACGGCAGCGGGACCCGCGGACAGTCCGGGCCCACGGTGGAGAAGCTCAAGGGCAAGGGCTTCGCCAAGGCCGCGGTCGGCTCCGACGCTCCCCCGGCCGCGACCAGCACGGTTTCCCACCCGGCCGGCCAGGAGGCCGAGGCCGCGGCGCTGGCCGCCGCCCTCGGGCTGCCCGCCGACGCCGTGAAGCCCAACCCGAAGGCGGGCCCGAAGGACCCGCTGCTGGTGGTCCTCGGCAAGGACGCCCTGGCGGCTCCCGCGCAGCAGGCGACCGAGGCCCCGAAGGACCTCCAGCGGGTGCAGGCGGACGACGAGGACGTCTGCGCCAAGTAGCCGCCCGGGGCCGAGGGTTCGGTCCGTCCCGCGGTACCGCTCGCCGGTCCGGGGGCCGGTCCGGAGCCCCCGGACCGGCCGGGTCGAGCGGGGCCGCACCGTCCTCAACTGTCCCCGTGCGGGCCGACGGTAGCCGGTCCGGGCGTCAACGCGCCCGGGAGAGCACGTCCTTCGAGGACGGGCCGACGCTCCTTATCACCCGGCGGGCCAGCGAGCGGGGTGAGGTGATGAAGCCGAAGCCCCAGCTCAGATGCATGGTCGCGAGCGCCACCGGCAGCAGCGCCCTGGCCCGGAACGACAGGCCGCGGCCCTCGACCGCGGCGCCGCCGAGGATGCCCAGCAGGTAGACGCCGGGCACCGCGAGGAAGGCCGGGTGGACGGCGGCGCCCAGCACCAGGCCGAGCAGCACCGCGAGCAGCGCGCTCGGCGGGGCCAGGTAGCGCAGGTTGACCGAGCCCCGGTGGTAGCGGGTGACCACCCGGCGCCACCGGCCGTAGTCCTTGTACTGCTTGGCCAGCGCCTTGACGGACGGCCGCGGCCGGTACGTCACCTTCAACTGCGGGGTGAACCAGACCAGCCCGCCGTCCTGGCGGATCCGGTAGTTCAGCTCCCAGTCCTGGGCGCGGATGAACTCCTCGTTGTAGCCGCCGAGTCGCTCCAGTACCTCGCGCCGGAACACCCCGAGGTAGACGGTGTCCGCCGGGCCGGCCAGGCCGCCGGTGTGGAAGGCCGCGTTGCCGACACCGATCTTGGAGGTCATCGCGGCCGCGACCGCGTTCTCCCACTCGGTCTCGCCCTCGGCGTGCATGATGCCGCCGACGTTGGCGGCGTCCATCTCGCCGAGCAGCCGGACCGCGGTGGCGATGTAGCCGGGCGTGAGCAGCCCGTGGCCGTCCACCCGTACGACTATCGGGTACTGCGAGCCCCGGATCGCGGCGTTCAGCCCCGCGGGAGTGCGGCCGGTGGGGTTCTCCACCGTACGCACCCGCGGATCCTCGGCCACCAGCTCGGCCGCGATCTCGGCGGTGCGGTCGGTGGAGGGACCGAGGGCGATCACCACTTCCATCGGTCCGGGGTAATCCTGGTCCAGGATGCGCCGGACCGCCGTGCGCAGGTGTCGTTCCTCGTTGAGCACCGGCATGATCACGGAAACAGCCGGCAGCTCCTCAGCAGCCTTGGTGTTCATCGGGGCCAACCGTACCGGTGTCGACGCATATCCGTCTTGTCCCGGTCCGGCGGCTCCCGGGACCCCTGGAGGGCGACACCGGTGCCGTGATCGGGATCACCGTACCGCCCCGGGCGCCCGGGCCCGAATCGGCGGGGGAACCGTGCAGGTTCGGGGTGGGTTCGGCGGCCCCGGTGAACGACGGGCGGACGGCACGGCGCGGGGGCCGGGTGCTCGTGCGCACCCGGCCCCCGCCCCCCGTTCCCCCCGGTTCCCCCCGTTCCCCCGTGGGGTGACCCGACGTCCCCCGTCGCCGGGTCAGTCCGTCGCGATGGCCGCGAGGACGTTCATCCGTCCGGCCCGGAAGGCCGGTACGAGGGCGGCGACCAGACCGATCACCACCGAGGAGACCAGCGTCACCACGACCGTGGTGGTCGGGACGGAGAGCGTCCCGAGGCCCTGGTCCCGCAGCACCCGCTGGGCGGTGACGCCCCAGGCCAGGCCCAGCCCGGTGCCGAGCACGGCGCCGAACAGGGCAATCACCACGGACTCCAGGCGGATCATCCGGCGCAGCTGGCGGCGGGAGAGCCCGATCGCCCGCAGCAGGCCGATCTCGCGGGTCCGCTCCACCACCGAGAGGGCCAGGGTGTTGACCACGCCGAGCACCGCGACGGTGATCGACAGGCCGACCAGGCCGTAGATCAGGTAGAGCAGGGTGTTGACCTGGGACTGCACGAGCTCCTTGTAGCCGGCCTGGTCCTTGACGGTCAGCTGCGGGTACTGCCGCAGCGCGTCCTCCAGGGCGGTGAGCGTCTTGGCGACGTCGGTGCCCGGGGTGGCCTTGGCGAAGAAGGTCCGGACCGGAGGCTGCTCGGCGGCCGGGACCGCCTTGGTCGCGGTGTCCAGGTCGACGAAGGTCCCGTCGCCCAGCAGTCCGCCCTTCTGGAACACCACGCCCACCGGCAGGGTCTGGGTGCGGCCCTTGCCGTAGTCGACGGTCACCTGGTCGCCGACCTTGAGGCCGTGGTCCTTGGCGAAGTTCTCGCCGATCCCGAGCGAGCCGCGGCCGATCGAGTCGACGGTGCCGGAGCTGACGGTGGGGTGGAAGTCCGTGCCGAAGAACGTGGCCGGCACCGCCGTGAGGTCCGTCCTGGCGCTCTGTCCGCCGGACAGCCGGACCTTGGCGCTCTGGAAGTTCTCCTGGGTCGTGACGTGGTCGATGCCCGGGGTCCGCTTCACCGCGTCGATCATCTCCCCGGTGACGCCCGTCGGGCCGCCGCCGATGATGTAGTCGACGCCCACCGACCTGTCGATCTGCTCGCTCGCCGACGTCACCGCCGAGGAGCTGAACACCGAGGAGCCGATCACCAGCGCCAGCCCGATCATCAGCGCGGCGGCGGTGGCACCGGTCCGGCGCGGGTTGCGCATCGCGTTGCGCTGGGCGAGCTTGCCGGAGGGCCCGAACAGGGCCGGGAGCAGGGCGCCGAGCACCTTGATGACGACGGTGGCCAGCAGCGGGCCGAGCACCACGAAGCCGATCAGGGTGAGCAGCAGGCCCAGGCCCAGGAGCTGCCCGCCGGTGCCCGCCTTCTCCGCCGTGCCGGCGAGCACCAGCAGGCCGGCGCCGCCGCCGGTGAGCAGCACGCCGAGGATCGTCCGGACGACGTTGGAGCGGGCCTCGGCCGGGGTGCCGTGGTCGCGCAGGGCGGCCATCGGGGCGATCCGGCTGGCCCGGCGGGCCGGGATCCAGGCGGCGATCACGGTGATCAGGACGCCGACCGCGTAGCCGGCCGCGAAGACGTCGGGCCCGATCACCAGGTCGCTCGCCTTGAGGTCCATGCCGATCGCGTTCATCAGCTTGATCAGGCCGACGGCGACGCCGAGGCCGACCGCCACCCCGAGGGTCGAGCCGAGCACGCCCAGGATCAGTGCCTCGACCAGCACCGAGCCGTTCACCTGGGCGCGGCTGCCGCCGATGGCGCGCAACAGGCCGATCTCGCGGGTGCGCTGGGCGACCAGCATCGAGAAGGTGTTGATGATCAGGAAGCCGCCGACGATCAGCGAGATCCCGGCGAAGCCGAGCATCGCGTACGTCATGAAGTCGAGGCCGCTGCCGATGGACTTGGTGTTCTCGTCCTTCTGCTCGGTCGCGGTCTTGACCTGGTAGCCGCCGCCGACCTCGGCGAGGGCGTCGGCCTTGAGCTGGTCGTCGCTGCGGCTGCCGTCGCCGTAGGCCTCGACGGAGGTGTAGGCCTGCTCGCCGAGCAGCACCTGCTGGGCGGTCGGGGTGTCCAGGAAGGCCAGCGCCGCACCGGGGTTGGTGGTGGTGAAGGTGGCGATGCCGACGATCGTGTACGGGTGCTGCCCGCCCGCGTTGTCGACCCGGATCCGGTCGCCGACGGCCAGCTTGGCCTTCTTGGCGGTGTCCGCGTCCAGCACCAGTTCGCCGGAGTCCTGCGGGACGTGCCCGGAGGTGAGCTTCACCGCGTTGCGCGGGGTGTCGGTCCAGTTGCCGACCAGGGTGGGTGCGCCGCTGGTCGGGCCGACCAGCTTGTCGGTGGCCGGGTTGACCAGGATCGCGTTGCCGACCATCACCTGGCCGACGGCGGTCTTCACGCCGGGCAGCCCGGCGATCCGCTGGGCGAGCGCGGCCGGGACGGTGGCGGGCTTGTCCCCGGCCTGCGGGTCCTCGTCGTCGGCCGGCTTGGGCGGCTGGACCGAGACGTCGGAGGCGGTCGCGGCGAACAGCTTGGAGAAGGTGCTGGTGGCGGTGTCGGAGAACACCAGGGTGCCGGAGACGAAGGCGACCGACAGCACGACGGCGATGAGCGAGAGCGCCATCCGGCCCTTGTGGGCGAAGAAGCTCCGCAGTGAGGTCTTGAGCAGCATGGTTTCGTCGTCCCGCCGTCAGCTGGTGCGCTTGCCGTCGAAACGGCGCATGCGTTCGAGGACGGAGTCGGCGGTCGGCGCGTGCATCTCGTCGACGATCACGCCGTCGGCGAGGAAGAGCACGCGGTCCGCGTAGCCGGCGGCGACCGGGTCGTGGGTGACCATGACCATGGTCTGGCCCAGTTCGTCCACCGAGCGGCGCAGGAAGGTCAGCACCTCGGCGCCGGCCCGGGAGTCCAGGTTCCCGGTGGGCTCGTCGCCGAAGATGATCTCGGGGCGGGCGGCCAGGGCGCGGGCCACCGCGACGCGCTGCTGCTGGCCGCCGGAGAGCTGGGTGGGGCGGTGCTTGAGCCGGCCGGCCAGGCCGACGGTCTCCACCACCTGGTCCAGCCAGGCCTGGTCGGGTCTGCGGCCGGCGATGTCCATCGGCAGCGTGATGTTCTCCAGCGCGTTCAGGGTCGGCAGCAGGTTGAACGCCTGGAAGATGAAGCCGATCTTGTCCCGGCGCAGGCGGGTCAGCTGCTTGTCCTTGAGGCCGGTGATCTCGGTGTCGCCGATCCGGATCTGTCCGCTGGTGACCGTGTCCAGCCCGGCCAGGCAGTGCATGAGGGTCGACTTGCCGGAGCCGGAGGGGCCCATGATCGCGGTGAAGCGGCCGCGCTGGATGTCCACGTCGACCGCGTCGAGCGCGGTGACCCTGGTCTCGCCCGAACCGTAGGCCTTGGTCACCTGGCGGGCCGAGGCGGCGACGGCGGACGGTCCGCCGGGAAGCTGGGGGTCGTACACGGCTGCTGCCGTCGTCACTGGAGTCTCCTAAGAAGTGGCCCACCCGTCGACCCCCACCCTTCCGACGCGGTCGGCCGGCGGACCCGATCGGATCGGGCCGCGCACGGTGGGGCGGGGATGTAGGAACCACGTTAGGAGCCGGTCCCGGTCGGCTCGTCCTCCGTCGGAATGAAGCGCTGCAACCAAGGTTCTACGGGTGCGGCGCCCCCTCCCCCTAGGGGGCGCCGCGGGCCTTCTCGGGGACGCCCCGTACGGGGTCGGGCCCGCCGGCGGCTCAGCCGGTCAGCACCGGCGCGGCCAGCCGTTCCAGGGCGTCGGCGAACCCCTCCACGACGGGGACGAGTTGGGCGTCGGTCTCGCACTCGACGAGGGTCCGGCCGTCCTCCCCGGCGGTGATGTGGCGGTCGAGCACGAACCAGCCCTGGGTGATGTGGCCGGCGCCCATCGAGCTGAGCACCGGGCGCAGCGCGTAGTCCACGGCGAGGACGTGCGCGGGCGAGCCGCCGGTGGCCAGCGGCAGGACGGCCTTGCCGGCCAGCGCGTACTGCGGGAGCACGTCCAGCAGGGCCTTGAGCAGGCCCGAGTAGGCGGCCTTGTAGACGGGGGTGCCGATGACGACGCCGTCGGCGCGGGCGAACAGCTCGGTGACGGCGACGATCCCGGGGTGGTCGAAGTCGCCGGACAGCAGGGCCTGCGCGGGCAGGCTGCGGGCCTCGAAGGGGATGACGTGGTGGCCGCGGTCCACCAGGCGCGCGTCGACGTGGCGCAGCAGCCGGGTGGTGCGGGAGGTCGCGGACGGGGAGCCGGAAACGGACAGGACGGTGGCCATGGGTTCACCTCTGGCTGGAAGCGGGTCGGGGGTCTCGACGGGCGCGCTTCAGCGACGACAGAGCGAACCGGACACACGCTGGAGGTCGACGTGGCGCCGACGCGTGAGTGCCCGACTCTGATCCATGTCGAAATGCAAACACGGTGCGTTCGAACCGGTCAAGGAACGTTTCAGCAAGCGGAACGGGGGTGACGGGCGCATTTCACGCCGGAACGATCCGGTACGTGCATCAAAACTGCTACAAGAGGCCTGGCAGGGACCCCGGGGGGAGTCAGCCGGACCGGGGTCGGGCATCCTCGACGGCATGAACACGTGGCAGGAGGGCCGCCCGGGCGGCGGAGGCAACCCCTACGGAGGCAACGGCGGCGGCCCGGCGTCCGAGCGACCGCTGCCGGCCTCCCTCAACCCGCGCGGGGCCGGCGCGCCCGCCCCCCGGCAGCCGGAACCGCCGCACCGGCTCGGCGGCGTCCCGCCGCAGGGCGCCCCCGGCGGCCCCGGACGGCCGGGCCCCGGCGGCCCCGGCGGACCGGGCCGGCCCGGCGGCCCCGGCGGCCCCGGTGGTCCCGCCGGAGCGCGGCCGGGCGGCGCGCAGTCCCGGCGCTGGCCGCGGCGGCGGATCGTCAAGTGGACGGTCTTCGGCCTGCTGATCGCCGTCATGGTGACCTCCGTGTCCACCTGGTTCTGGGCGGACTCCAAGCTCAACCACGACAACGTGCTGGCCGGCTACCCGGGCCGCCCGGCCGCCGGCAAGGGCACCAACTGGCTGATCGTCGGCTCCGACAGCCGCGAGGGCCTCAGCGAGTCCCAGATGGACACCATGCACACCGGCCACGACGTCGAGGGCAAGCGCAGCGACTCGATGATGATCCTGCACATCGGGGACAACGGGAACACGCTGATGAGCATCCCGCGCGACTCCTGGGTGCCGATCCCCGAGTTCAGGACGAGCGCCGGGAAGACCGTCAAGGCCACCACCTCGAAGATCAACTCGGCCTTCGCCACCGGCAACGGCCGCCTCCTGGTGCAGACCGTCGAACTCAACACCGGCATCCGCATCGACCACTACGCCGAGATCGGCTTCGCCGGGTTCGCGGGCATCGTCGACTCCGTCGGCGGCGTCGAGATGCACATCGACCAGGACATCAAGGACAAGGACTCCGGCCTCGACCTCAAGGCCGGCGACCAGACCCTCAACGGCACCCAGGCCCTGGCCTTCGTCCGCCAGCGCCACCAGATGGCCGACCAGGACCTCGGCCGGATGCGCAACCAGCAGAAGTTCCTCGGCGCCCTCGCCCACCAGGCCGCCTCCCCGGGCACCGTGCTCAACCCGTTCACCTTCTACCCGCTGGTCGACTCGGCGCTCGGCACCCTGATCGTCGACGACGACTGCGGGCTGACCGACCTGGGCTCGCTCTTCCTCGCCATGAAGGACGTCAACGGCGGCGGCGGCAAGACCATGACCGTCCCGATCGGCAACGCCGACTACCACACCAAGACCGGCGAGTCGGCGGTGCAGTGGGACGCCGCCAAGTCCAAGCAGGTCTTCGAGGCGTTCAAGAACGACACCGCGGTACCCGAGTTCAAGTAGCCGCCGCGCGGGGCCCGTCCGACGGACGGGCCCCGCGCGCGTTCAGGCCGGGACGGCTCCCGGCAGCCGGTCGAGCACGATGCCGAAGTGCTCGCGGTACGCGGACAGCGCGGCGGCGTCGGTGAGTTCCTCCTCGGCGCGGGTGCCGTCCGGGGCGGTGCGGACCAGCCGGGTGCCGTTGAGGGTGGTGCGGCCGCCGTCCGCGGCGAGCATCGAGCAGGTGGTCCCCCGGGCGAACGGGGACTTCGGCGAGGTCGCGTGCCACCAGCAGGTCGGGGTGAAGTCGGACAGCGGGTGCGGGTGCCGGCCGACCCGGTACTGCGGCACGCCGTCCAGCAGGACGTCCAGGTCGCCGTCGTCGCCGTACGGCCGCAGCAGCGCCGTACCGTGCGGGTCGCTCTGGTCCCCGCGCCCGTCCAGCCGCACCGGGTGCCGGGTGAACCGGCCGAACCCCACGTCGACCAGCCAGGGTTCGTCCAGGTCGACCCGCAGCGCCAGGTGGTCGAACGGCGGCCCGGGCCGCTCCCCGTCGAACACCCGGGCCGCCAGCAGGCTCACCCGGTACCCCAGCGACGTCAGCAACTCGGCGAAGGCGCCGTTGAGTTCGTAGCAGAAGCCGCCGCGCCGCCGGTCCACGACCTTCGCCACCAGCGCCGCCGGGTCCAGCACGATCGGCTCGCGGAGGTGGAGGCTCAGGTTCTCGAACGGGACGGCCCGCAGATGGGCCTCCTGCAAGCGCGCCAGACCCGCCGCCGACGGCTCCCCGGGATCCGGCACCCCGATCCGCTCCAGATAGGCCGTCCGCGCGGCCGGGACCATCCCCTCGTACGCATCTTCATGATCCACCCGCCCATTCTCCACCCGGGCGGCAGGGGTGCGGCATCGGTCCTTCGGCCTAGGACGCGCCCCGGGAGGCACCACGGAAGACACCACCGCCCCGGAGCGGGGGATCGGCGGATCCGACTCCCCGCTCCGGGGCGGTGGCGTGCGTCAGGGGCCCAGGAGGGCTGCGGTCAGACGGACTCGACCTCGCCGGACTTGGCGATCTTGATGACGGCCGAGGTGCGGCCGCTCTGCGAGCCGAGGCCCTCGATCTTCTTCACCAGGTCCATGCCCTCGACGACCTCGCCGAAGACGACGTGCTTGCCGTCCAGCCAGTCGGTGACGATGGTGGTGATGAAGAACTGCGAGCCGTTGGTGTTGCGGCCGGCGTTGGCCATCGACAGCAGGCCCGGGCGGGTGTGCTTGATCTTGAAGTTCTCGTCCTCGAACTTCTCGCCGTAGATGCTCTTGCCGCCGGTGCCGTTGTGGTTGGTGAAGTCACCGCCCTGCAGCATGAAGGCGGGGATCACGCGGTGGAAGCCGGAGCCCTCGTAGCCGAAGCCGTTCTGGCCGGTGGCCAGCTCACGGAAGTTGCGCGCGGTCTTCGGGACGACGTCGTCGTACAGCTTGAAGACGATGCGGCCCGCCGGCTCGTCGTTGATGGTGATGTCGAAGAAAACGTTGGAACCCATGCAGGGATCATGGCACGAGCGGCCGCGCGTCGCGCGCCACCCCCGTAGGGGGCGAGGTCACGGCGGCGTGTTATCCCGCTCGTCCCGCTCGCCGGCCGGCGCCGGGCGGCCGCCGGTGGGGCTCAGGCCTTGAGCTTGCGCCAGACCGTCTCCAGGGCGGCGATGTCCGCCGGGTCCAGCCGGTCGGTGAACACCGGGGCCAGGGCGGCCCGCCGGGTGGCGTCCGCCTCGGCGAAGAGCGCGCGGCCCCGCTCGGTCAGCTCGATCCGCACCGAGCGCGCGTCCGAGGCCGAGGGCGTCCGGGCCACCAGCCCGCGCCCGGCCAGGGCGTCGACCACCCGGGAGACCTGGCTGCGGCTCAGCATGGTCTTGGCACCGAGGTCGGAGGCCGCCACCGGCTCCCGCTGCCCGGCCAGCCAGAGCATCACCTCGAACCAGGACAGCGGCAGGGCGTGCACCCGGGCGAGCTCCCGGTCCACCCGGGCGGCCAGCGTGGTGCCGGCCCAGACCAGGCCGTAGAAGGCGTGGTCATGCTCCGACAGGGGGCCCAGGGAGAGATCGGCGCGGTCCATGCCGTTCATCGTACCGAGGTTGCGTGCGTGTGCACACAGTGCCGGGCGTCCACGGGCGCCCCACAGGCCGCGACCGCAACGGCCGGCCAGTAGCATCGGCCTCCAACCAGCCTGAGGGGGGCGGAACATGAACCGGATCGGGGTCTACCTGGCACATCCGCGGCCGGGCAGCTTCAACCACGCGCTGTACCAGGCCGTGGTGGACGAACTGCGCGGACGCGGCTGCGAGGTGCGGGCGCACGACCTGTACGCCGACGGGTTCGCACCGCTGCTCACCGCCGGGGAGACCGGCACGGTCGACGACGCCGGGACCGCCACCGACCCGCAACTCGCCGCGCACCGCGCCGAGGTGGCCACCCTGGACGCCCTGGTGCTGATCCACCCCAACTGGTGGGGCATGCCGCCCGCGGTCCTGGCGGGCTGGGTGCAGCGGGTCCTGGCCCCCGGCGTCGCCTACAAGCTCGGCACCGCCGACGGCGAACCCGCCGGACTGCTGCGCGCCGGGCGGGCCCTGGTGCTGAACACCTCGGACACCCCCGAGGCCCGGGAGCGCGAGGAGTTCGGCGACCCGCTGGAGCGGATCTGGGCGGCCTGCGTACTGCCGTACGTCGGCGTCACCGACGTCCGGCGGACGGTGTTCCGCACCGTCACCGGCGCCCCCGCCGCCGAGCGCGCCGAGTGGCTGCGACAGGCCCGGGAGCAGGCGGCCGCGCTGCTCGACTGAGCCGGCCCGCACGGTGCGGGGCGGGACGGGGCGGCTACAGCTCCACCTCCGCCACGTCCTGGTCGCCGCTCAGCTCGCCGGTGGGCCGGAAGCCCAGCCGGGCGTAGAACCCGGCCGGGCCGTCCGGGCCCGGGTGGTAGGTGACCGTCGCCCGGGTGCCGCCGCGGCGGCGGATCTCCGCGCAGACCTGCTCGACCGCGAACCGGCCGTAGCCGCCGCCCTGCCGCCCGGCGTCGACCAGCAGGCGCCACAGGCCGGAACGGGGGCGGTCGTCCGGCCGCCCGGGGTGGAAGCGGATGTCGAAGAAGGCCATCACGAAGCCGACCGGCCGGCCGCCGTCCAGGATCAGCCGGGGCCAGGCCGTGTCCCCGTACACGTACGCCTCGGCCAGCGACTTCGCACCGGGGCGACCAGGCCCTCCTGGTCGGGCCGGACCCGCAGGGCGAGGGCGGCGTCGATGTTCTCGGGGGTGAGCCGGGCGAGGCCGAGCGTGTCGGTCGTGGTGCGCATGGCGGGCAGCCTAGGCAGCCGGGCTGCCCGCCGTCGCCCTGATTCCCCCCGCGAGCGGGGTCAGCTGCCGGCCGGGAAGTCCGTGCCGCGGCCGACCGCCGCCCAGGCCTCGGCCTCCTTGCGGGCACCGTCCAGGTTGCCGAGGACGGCGTCCACCGCGTCGGTGCCGAGCGCCAGCCGCAGCGGGGTCCGCTCGGCGGCCAGCGCGGCCAGGATCGCCGCGGCGGCCTTCGCCGGGTCCCCCGGCTGCTTGCCGTCGGAGTCCGGCAGGCCGGTGCGGACCGGGCCGACCAGCGGCTCGTAGGCCTCGATCGGGGCGGAGTGGGCCAGCGCGCCGCCGCCCGCGAAGCCGGTCCGGAACGACCCCGGCTCGACGACCAGCACCTTGATCCCGAAGCCGGCCACCTCCTGGGCCAGCGCCTCGGAGAGCCCCTCCAGGGCGAACTTGGTGGCGGAGTAGGCGCCGACGCCGGGGAAGGAGAAGCGGCCGCCCATGCTGCTCATCTGCACCACGGCGCCGGTGCCCCGGGCCCGCATGTGCGGCAGTACGGCCCGGGTGAGCGCGGCCGGGCCGAAGAAGTGCAGCTCCATGAGGTCGCGCAGCTCGGCGTCGGTGGTCTCCTCGACGGCGCCGATCACGCCGCGCCCGGCGTTGTTGACCAGGACGTCGATCCGGCCGTGCCGCTGCACGGTCTCGGCGACCACGGCGAGGATCTGCTCCTGGTCGGTGACGTCCAGCCGCACCGGGACCAGCCGGCCCGGGTGGGCGGCGGCCGGTTCGGCCAGCGCCTCGGGGCGGCGGGCCGCCGCGACCACGGTGTCGCCGGCCGCCAGGGCGGCCTCGGCGATGGCCTGGCCGAAGCCGGAGTTGGCGCCGGTGATCAGCCAGACCTTGCCGTCGGTGCGCTGCTCGGGGGTGCTGCTCATGATCCGTGGACTCCCGCAATGATCGTGCTCGGCAAACGAGTTGACGATCATTTATGACATCCGGCAGCCCGCCCGTCCAGGAAGGTTCGATGCCGGACGAACAGCCGGACGATCGACGGCCCCCGACCGCACGGCGGCGGTCGGGGGCCGTTGCGAAGGTCCTGGCGACTACGGCAGGTTGCGGGCCATCACGATCCGCTGGACCTGGTTGGTGCCCTCGTAGATCTGGGTGATCTTCGCGTCCCGCATCATCCGCTCCACCGGGTAGTCCCGCGTGTACCCGTAACCACCCAGCAACTGCACCGCGTCCGTGGTCACCTCCATCGCCACGTCCGACGCGAAACACTTCGCCGCCGCACCGAAGAACGTCAGAT
The DNA here is from genome assembly GCF_042755465.1 of Kitasatospora sp. NPDC059160. Lineage (NCBI taxonomy): Bacteria > Bacillati > Actinomycetota > Actinomycetes > Kitasatosporales > Streptomycetaceae > Kitasatospora > Kitasatospora sp. NPDC059160. Next base: position 40,389 of record NZ_JBHZCN010000088.1, read on the forward strand.
CCGCGTCCCCACGCTGCGACTTCGCCGCCGCCACGTACGTCATCTGCCGCGCGGCCTCCAGCTTCATCGCCATGTCCGCCAGCATGAACTGCACACCCTGGAACTCCGCGATCGCCTTCCCGAACTGCTT
>NZ_JBHZCN010000089.1:0-40160 GCF_042755465.1 Kitasatospora sp. NPDC059160
TGGGCGGTCTGAAAATCACCCGTTACGCCGCTCTCCGCACCCACCCCCTCCACCGCCCCCTCCCGCAGCGCGTCCCTCTCGCCTGGGTCGGGTGGGGAGGTGGGGGTGGGTGCTGTGGGTGGGTGGGTGGTGGGGGGTGGTTGCTGTCGGCGGGGTGGTGCGGGTGGGGGGACAACTGGGGGTTGTGGGTGGGGGTGGGGGGTTGTTGGACCGGGTGGGGGTGGGCGGGGTGGGGTGGGGGTCTGCCGAGTTGATGGGAGTGCGGGGATGAAGGCGCTGGTGGCGACGGGTGAGGTGGGGGAGTTGGTGCGGTTCGCGGAGGTGGCGCAGCCGCAGCCGGGGCCGGGGGAGGTGCTGGTGAAGGTGGAGGCGTTCTCGGTGAACCGGGGGGAGACCTTCCAGCTGGAGGCGCCGCAGCCGGGGTGGCGGCCGGGGAAGGACGTCGCGGGGCTGGTGGTGCAGGCTGCTGCCGACGGGGTGGGGCCCGCGGTGTGCCGGCGGGTGGTCGCCCATCCTCCGGCGGGTGGGTGGGCCGAGTACGTGTGCGTGCCGGTCGGGTCGGTGGCCGAGTTGCCGGACGGTCTGGACGCGGTGCGGGCGGCGGCGCTGCCGTTGGCGGGGCTGACCGCGCTGCGGTTGCTGCGGGCGGTGGGGGCGGTGGCCGGGCGGCGGGTGCTGATGACCGGGGCTTCCGGTGGGGTCGGGCACTACTTCACCGAGTTGGCCGCCGCGGCCGGGGCCGAGCTGACCGTGGTCACCGCCTCGCCGGAGCGCGGTCGTCGGCTGGTCGAGCTGGGGGCGGCCGAGGTGGTGCACGACCTCGGGGAGGCGCGCGGGCCGTACGACGTGGTGCTGGAGTCGACGGGGGGTGCGAACCTGCCGGTGGCGCTGGCCCGGTTGGCGCGGCGGGGCACCCTGGTCTGGTTCGGGCAGGCCTCGCGGACGCCGGTGACGCTGGACTTCTTCGACTTCTTCAAGGGCCCCGAGTCGGCCACCCTGCGGCACTTCCACTACGCCGACTCCGACGTCCCGTACGGCACGGACCTGGCCACCCTGGTGCGCCTGGCGGCGGCCGGCCGGCTGACCCCGGAGATCGGCCGGACCGCCCCCTGGGCCGACACCGCGGCCACCCTCACCGACCTGCGCGACCGCCGGATCCGCGGCAAGGCCGTCCTGACCCTCGTCTGAACCCTGAACGGAGACAACCCATCGTGTCCTTCTTCGACACCCCCGGTCTGCTGCCCGCGTACGTGGCGGACGCCCGCCCGCGCGCCCACGGGGCCGGTCTCGACCTGTACGAGTACGACCGGGTGACCGCCGGACTGGCCTCGCTGGAGGAGTGGCCGGACGCGTTCGGCGGCACCGGCCGCCGGTACGCCGCCGAAGCCGAGCGGGCCGCGGCCGAGGGGCGGACGGTGACCGCCGGCACCGCCTACCGCCGCGCCGCCCGCTGGTTCCACGCCGCCGGGCTGATGCCGCACCCCGACCGGGCCGCCGCCGCGCGGCTCGCCGACGAGGCCGACGAGGCGATGCGGCGGTCGTTGGCGCTGCTGGAGCCGGACGCCCGGCGGGTCGAGGGCGAGGGCTTCGCGGGCTGGCTGCGCCGGCCGGCGGCGGTGCGGGGCGGGGCCCCGGTGGTGCTGGTGGTGCCGGGTATGGACTCCTCGAAGGAGGAGTTCCACACGCTGGCCGGGGCCCTGCTGGAGCGGGGGGTCGCCGTGCTGGCGATGGACGGGCCGGGGCAGGGCGTGCTGGCGGCCACCAGTGCGCCGGAGCCGGACTACCACCGGGTGGTGGGGCGGGCCCTGGACGCGCTGGCGGACCACGACGGCCTGGACCTCGACCGTACGGCGGTGATCGGCCTCAGCCTGGGCGGCTACTACGCGGCGCGGGCCGCCGCCCACGAGCCCCGGCTGCGCGCGGCCGCGACGGTCAGCGGACCGTACCGGCTGGACTGGGCGGAGCTGCCCCCGTTCGTCACCGACACGCTGGTCCAGCGCTGCGGGAGCCCGGAGGCGGCCCGCGCCTTCGCCGACCGGCTGGACCTGACCGCGCTCGCCCCGACGATCACCCTCCCGCTGCTGGTGGTCGAGGGCGGCGAGGACCGCATCCCGGGCGTCACCAACGCCACCGTCCTCGCCGAGCACGCCCCGAACGCCGAACTGCTGCTCGTCCCGCACGGCAACCACCTGCTCGGCACCGCCCTGCCCGACTGGCTCCCGGCCACCGCCGACTGGCTCGCCACCCAGCTGGCCTGACAACCCGCCGACCGGGCGGGCGAGTTCGGGAAACGCGAGAGGCCCCGGAGAGTGAACTCTCCGGGGCCTCCACTGGCTGTGGCCAGGGCCGGGGTCGAACCGGCGACCTTCCGCTTTTCAGGCGGACGCTCGTACCAACTGAGCTACCTGGCCGTACTGCACCGTCTCTTGCGAGACGAGCGATCCCGACGGGACTTGAACCCGCGACCTCCACCTTGACAGGGTGGCGAGCTAACCAACTGCTCCACGGGACCTTGTGGTGGCGAACCACCAAGGTCTTGCGGCACTGCACTTTACTACGGTACTGCGTGCCCCCAACGGGATTCGAACCCGTGCTACCGCCTTGAAAGGGCGGCGTCCTGGGCCACTAGACGATGAGGGCTTGTGGTCCGTTCGGCTGTTTCCAGCGTTCCGGGGACGTCGAGAAGCATATGGGATGCGGGGCGGATCGCCAAAACGGGTTTGGGCCGGGTGGGGGTGGGGCCGCCGGAGGGGCCTCCGGCGGTGGGTCAGGACCAGCCGAGTTCGTCCAGTTCGTGGTCGTCGAAGCCGAAGTGGTGGGCGACCTCGTGGATGACGGTGGTGCGGACCTCCTCGACCACCTGCTCGCGGGTCCCGCAGTGACGCAGGGTGGGGCCGCGGTAGATCAGGATGCGGTCGGGCAGGACGCCGGCGTACCACTCGCCGCGCTCGGTGAGCGGGGTGCCCTCGTAGAGGCCGAGGAGCTCCGGGTCGCCCGGGTCGGGTTCGTCCTCGACGAAGACCGCGACGTTGTCCATCATCGCCGCGAGCTTCGGGGGGATCTGGTCGAGGGCGTCACTGACCAGCGTCTCGAACTCTTCCCGGGTCATCTCCACCGGATCATTGTCGGGTCTGGGGTGACGGTGTGCCAGGCGGCGGGCAGCGGTGTTTGATGGGCCTGTGACGACCTCGGAGGACGCGTTGGACGACACCGCGACGGCGACGCCGACGCCCCAGCGCCCGTCGGTGCTGCGCGGGCAGGGGCCGGCCGTGGCGGTGGTCGCGGTGGGCGGGGCGATCGGGGCGCTGGCGCGGTACGCGGCCGGGCTGGGCTGGGAGACCGGGCCGTCGGCCTTCCCGTGGACGACGCTGCTGGTCAACGTGGTGGGCTGCGCGGTGATCGGGGTGTTCCTGGTGGTGGTCACCGAGGGGCGTCCGGCGCACCCGCTGCTGCGGCCGTTCTTCGGCACCGGGGTGCTGGGCGGGTTCACCACCTTCTCGACGTACGCGGTGGACGTCCGCCGGCTGCTGGAGGCCGGGCGGCCCGGGCCGGGGCTGGCGTACCTGGGGCTGACCCTGGCGGGCGCGCTCGGTGCGGTGTGGGCGGCCGCGGTGCTGACCCGGCGCGTGATCCACCGCGGCGGTGCCCGGTGAGCCGGCTGGGCGGGCCGGCGCTGCGGCTGACCGCGCTGGTCGGGGAGAGCGACACCTGGCACCACCGGCCGCTGTACAGCGAGATCGTGCACCGGGCGCGGGCGGCCGGGCTGGCCGGGGCGAGCGTGTTCCGGGGGATCGAGGGCTTCGGGGCCTCCTCGCTGGTGCACACGGCGCGGCTGCTGTCGCTGAGCGGGGACCTGCCGGTGGCGGTGGTGATCGTGGACGAGGAGGACCGGGTGCGGGCGTTCCTGCCGCAGCTGGAGGAACTGGTCGCGGAGGGGCTGGTGGTGCTGGACCGCTGCGAGGTGGTCCGGTACGCGGGGCGGGCCGCGGGCGCGGCGGAGGCGGGCCCGGGGGCGGGCGCGGGGGAGTCGGCGGAGTGAACTGGCTGCTGGTGGTGGCGGGCGCGGTGGTCGGCGCCCCGCTGCGGTACCTGACCGACCGGGCGGTGCAGTCCCGGCACGACTCGGTGTTCCCGTGGGGCACCTTCACGGTGAACGTGTTCGGCTGCCTGGTGCTCGGCCTGCTGACCGGGGCGGTGGCGGCCGGCGCGGCCTCCTCGCACGTCCAACTGCTGGTCGGCACCGGCTTCTGCGGGGCGCTGACCACCTACTCGACCTTCTCGTACGAGACGCTGCGGCTGGCCGAGTCCGGTGCGGGGCGGTACGCGGTGGCGAACGTGGCGGGGAGCCTGGCGGCGGGGCTGGGCGCGGTGTACGCGGGGGCGGAGCTGGCCTCGGCGCTCTGGGGCTGAGCGGGCCCCCGGACGGGCTCCCGAGGGGGCGGCCGCCGAGAACCGCGCCACCCACCCGTGTCCCGGCGCGCCCGGCGCGCGTTGGGCACCGAAAGCGGCCGCGCGGCAGTGGGCGGCCCGGGTGGGGCGATGGAGAGGGAGCTCGGTGGCTTCGGTGCGGGCGGCGCGTTCGGGCGCGGTGGTACGGGCGGCGGCGGTGCTGGCGGTGGCCGGGCTGGGGCTGACCGGGTGCATGTCGGTCGGTCCGGCGGCGGAGGAGAAGCACGGCGTGGCGCCGGTCGGCCAGGCCGGTCCGGCGGGTCGGCCGGGGGCGACGGGCGGCCCCTCGGCCCCGGCCGGCGGCGGGCACCCGGGGGGTGCGTCGGGGCGCTCGGAGCGCCAGGGGGGCTTGCAGGCCGAGAACGCGCCGGCCGGGGTGACGAGCGCCACGCCGGGTGAGCTCGCGCCCGGCGCGAACGGTGTGGTGGCCGGGGTGGTCCCGGTCCCGGGGGCGGGCGCTCCCGAGGGCGCGCCGGGCGGCAGCGGTGCGTCGGGCGGCGCGAACACCAGCCCCGCGCCCCACCCGGGCGGTGCCTCGACCGGCGGCTCGGCGGGCACCGGCGGGACCGCCGGCACCGGGGAGGGCCGCTCCGGCGGCGGTTCGGCCGGCACCCCGTCGGCGACCCCGAGCAGCCACCCGTCCGGCACCCCGGAGCCGGAGCACACCACGCCGGCCGCGACCGTCCCGCCGGGCCCGCAGCCCTCGACCGGCAGCTCCGGATCTTCGGCCCCGAGCCCCGGTGCGGGTGCGCATTAGCGGCCTGGCCAGGGCATTTGCCTCCGATCCCGAGGTTCCTCTATGGTGGTAGATCGTTCGTTTGATTCATTTGATTGGCGCCCTATTCCCATCTGGCGCCCTTGGCGCGTTCCGGCGATCCGTGGCTGACCGCATAGAGGCGGTTGTGAAACAGAACCCCGGACTTTGGCGCGTGCCACTTCCGGAAGGTTTTGCATGTCTCTCGTTGACGACGCCCGCTTCGCCATGCCCGCGAATGAGGCTGCCGCCGATGTCACCGACACCACCGATGTCACCGACACCACCGACACCACCGATCTGACCGCCGAGGCCGCGGAGCTCGCCGCCGAGGTCACCGACGCCGCCGAGACCGTCGAGGACGCGGCCGAGGACACCGAGCCCGCCGAGCCGACCATCACCTTCGGCGACCTGGGCCTGCACGACGACGTCGTCCGTGCCCTCGCCAAGCGCGGCGTCACCACCCCGTTCCCGATCCAGGCCGCGACCATCCCGGACGCCCTGGCCGGCAAGGACGTGCTGGGCCGCGGCCGTACCGGCTCCGGCAAGACCCTCAGCTTCGGCCTGCCGCTGCTGACCCGCCTCGCCGACGGCGAGCGCACCCGCGCCAAGCACCCGCGCGGCCTGATCCTGGTCCCGACCCGCGAGCTGGCCATGCAGGTCGCCGACGCCCTGGAGCCCTTCGGCTCGGTGCTCGGCCTCAAGCTCAAGGTCGTCTGCGGCGGCACCTCGATGTCGAACCAGATCTACGCGCTGGAGCGCGGCGTCGACATCCTGGTCGCCACCCCGGGCCGCCTGCGCGACCTGCTGAACCGCGGCTCGGCCAAGCTGGCCGACGTCCAGACCGTCGTGCTCGACGAGGCCGACCAGATGGCCGACATGGGCTTCCTGCCCGAGGTCACCGAGATCCTCGACCAGGTGCCGGCCGGCGGCCAGCGCCTGCTGTTCTCCGCCACCCTGGAGAACGAGATCGACACCCTGGTGAAGCGCTACCTGAAGAACCCGGTCACCCACGAGGTCGACCCGTCGGCCGGCGCCGTCACCACCATGACCCACCACATCCTCGTGGTGAAGCCCAAGGACAAGGCGCCGATCACCAACGCGATCGCCGCCCGCAAGGGCCGCACCATCATCTTCGTCCGCACCCAGATGGGCGCCGACCGCGTCGCCGAGCAGCTGATCGAGGCCGGCGTCAAGGCCGACGCGCTGCACGGCGGCATGACCCAGGGCGCCCGCACCCGCGTCCTCGGCGACTTCAAGGACGGCTACGTCAACGTCGTCGTCGCCACCGACGTCGCCGCCCGCGGCATCCACGTCGACGGCATCGACCTGGTCCTCAACGTGGACCCGGCCGGCGACCACAAGGACTACCTGCACCGCTCGGGCCGCACCGCGCGCGCCGGCCGCTCCGGCGCCGTCGTCACCCTGGTGCTGCCGCACCAGCGCCGCGGCGTCTTCCGCCTGATGGAGGACGCGGGCGTCGACGCCAGCCGCCACATCCTGGACCACGCCTTCGACGCCGAGGTCGCCAAGATCACCGGCGCCCGTTCGCTGACCGAGGTCCAGGCCGAGAGCGCCGCCAACATCGCCGGTGCCGCCGAGCGCGAGCTCGCCGACATGACCCGCCAGCTGGAGCGCGCGCAGCGTCGCGCCACCGAGCTGCGCGAGGAGGCCGACCGCCTGTCCGCCCGTGCGGCGCGCGAGCGGGCCGACCTGGGCATCGTGGACGAGGCCCCGGCCGAGGCCGGCGAGGAGGCCGCTCCGGCCGCCGCCGAGGCTCCGGCCGCCGCCGCGCCGCAGGCCGAGGAGCGCACCCCGGCGTACCGCGAGGCGCGCAGCGAGCGTCCGGCCTTCAGCCGTGACCGTGACGACCGTGGTGGCCGTTCCGGTGGCTTCGGTGACCGCGAGCGTTCCGGTGGCTTCAACCGTGACCGTGACGACCGCGGCGGCCGCTCCGGTGGCTTCGGCGACCGTCCGGCCCGCTCCTTCGGCGACCGCCCGTCCTTCGGCCGGGACCGCGACGAGCGCGGCGGCAGCAACAGCCGTCCGTTCGCGCGCCGTGACGACCACCGCGCCGGTGGCCGTCCGCAGGCCGACCGCGGTGGCTTCAACCGTGACGACCGTGGTGGCCGTTCCGGTGGCTTCGGCGACCGCGAGCGCTCGGGCGGCTTCAACGGCGGCGGCTTCAACCGCGACGACCGCAAGCCGCGCTGGAAGAACTGACCTCGGACGAGGTCCTGCGGCCCGGTCGGTGATCGACCGCCGGCCGGCTGACTGAACCACACACGAAGGGCCCGCTCCGTCCCCCGGAGCGGGCCCTTCGTGTTCCCCCGGTATCCCCCGATACCCCCCACACCTCGCTACTGCTCGCCCCCCGAGGTGTTGTTCTGGAAGTGAGAATAACCTGTGGCGCGCGCTGGGGGTAGTCCCGTAGCGTCACGGACATGAGCAGCAGACTGCACGAAGTGGCACGGGTGAACGAGGAGATCGCCGCACGGGGGAGCTACCGGACGGCCGGGGGCGAACTCGTGCAGGTGGGGGAGCAGTTGGCGGCGGCCCGGGCCGGCACGGTGTCGTACTCCCCGGAGGGGCTGGCGGCACTGCTGGCGGCCGGGGAGCGGGGCCCCGCGGGCGGGCCGGTCGAGGTCACGGCCGAGGGCAGCGTCGAGGCGGCCCGGCGGCTGGTCGCGGCCGGGGCCGGGCCGGTCGGGGTGCTGAACTTCGCCTCCGCGCGCAACCCCGGCGGCGGGTACCTGCGCGGCGCCCGCGCCCAGGAGGAGGACCTGTGCCGCAGCGCGCTGCTGTACAGCTGCCTGCTGGAGGCGCCGGACTACTACGAGGCGCACCGGGCCTCGACGGACCTGCGGTACAGCCACCGGGTCGTCGTCTCGCCCGGCGTGCCGGTGGTCCGGGACGGCGGCGGCGGTCTGCTGGCCCGGCCCTACCCGGTCACCTTCCTGACCTCGCCCGCCCCCAACGCCGGTCAGCTGGAACGGCGTTCGGCCGGTGCGGACGTGCGGGGCGTGCTCGCCGAGCGGGCCGTCCGGGTGCTCGCGGCGGCGGCCCGGCACGAGGTCCGCGCCCTGGTGCTCGGCGCCTGGGGCTGCGGGGTGTTCCGCAACGACCCGGCCCAGGTCGCCGAGGCCTTCGAGGGCGCGCTGGCCCGGTACGGGGGCGCGTTCGAGCGGGTGGTGTTCGCGGTCTGGGACCGTTCGCCGGTCTCGGCCAACCGGGCGGCCTTCGAGGCGCGGTTCGGCCCGGCGGTCGTCCCGTCCTGAACCGGCCCGCGGCTCAGCGCCCGCGCGCGGTGCGGCTCAGCGCTTGCGCGCGGAGAGCAGCGTCGCCGCCGTCGAGGCCGCCGCGACCACCCCGGTGACGGCGAACACGGACGGCCAGGCGCCGATCCGCTTCGCCAGCGGGTGCGAACCGCCGAAGGCCGCCACGTACAGGCCGGTGAGCGCCGCCGCGGTCGCCGTGCCCGAGCTGCGGCGCCACTGCGCGGCCGCGCCGGCGCCGGCCGCCGCCAGCACCACGCCGCCCAGCTCGCGCCGGCCGCTCCAGCGGGCCACGCCGTAACCGCCGACCAGGCCGCCCGCCGCGGTCAGTGCGGCGGGCGCGGCGGATGCGAGCGCGTTCGGGACCTTCGCCATCGTCGACTCCACTCGTGGGGCTCGTAGGGCTCGTAGGGGACGTGCGTCGGGGACGTGCGTCGGTTTCCGACCCTAACCCGGTGAACGGAGCGGCCCGCCGGGGGCCCGGGGGCCGGGCGGCTCAGCCGAAGGCCGCGGCCGGGGAGGCCCCCAGCACCGTGCGGGCCAGCCGTCGTGCCGCCTCCGCCGGGTCGAGCACCCGCTCCAGCCGGAGGTCGCCCGGGACCTCCTGGAGGAAGCGCCCGGCCGACCAGCTGCGCTCGTACGGCAGCGGCTCCAGCACCAGGGTGCGTACGCCGTCCAGCAGCGGGACGTCGCTGGGCGTGCCCTCGTTCCAGAGCCAGGAGCCGTCCGGGGCGACCAGGTTGAAGGCGCCGGTGGCGGTGGGCCGGCGGCCGTCCAGGACCGCCGTCCGGGCCAGCGCCACCACCTCGGGGTCCTGCGGGACGCCGGGCAGGTGGCCGCCGCCGATCAGCACGTCGGCGAGCAGGGTGTGCAGCTGGAAGGTGTCGCTCAGGCCGCTCATCCGCAGCAGGTAGCCGGTGCCGGTGGGGCGGTCGAGGACCAGCAGCGGTTCGTCGTCGAGCACCAGCGCCAGGTGGGTGAGGCCCCTGACGTCGTGGCGCTCGCCGCCGTACCGGTCGAACAGCTCCAGCAGCACCTCGGTGACGCCCGAGGCGCGGGCCTCGGTCCGGACGGACGGGTGCGCGTACACCGCCCAGGCGGCCTGCTGCCACAGGTGCAGCGTCCACCAGGCGACCACGGCCAGGTGGGCGTGCCAGGGGTCGAGGTGCTCCGGGTCCTCGATCCGGGCGTGGGCCTCGGCCGGATCGTCGGCCTCCTGGTCCGGCAGCGGCCCGCCGCCGGACCGCGCCCAGTGCTCGACCAGCCGCTGGGCACCGGTCAGCGCCCCGCGCAGACCGGCCAGCACCGGGCCCGCGCAGGCCACCGGATCGGCACCGGACTCCACGCAGGCGCCCACCACCATCGCCAGGTGCGCCCGGGGGAACGGCGGCGCGTCCGGCAGCAGGGCGGCCAGCCGGGGGCCGGCCGCCCGCCGCTCGGCCGGGTCGGCCGGGCCGAACAGCGCGCCGACCAGGCCCAGGGCCGGGCCGAAGCCCTCGTCGTCGCCGGCCGCGACCACCGCCTCCAGTCCGGCCACCGCCGCCAGGAGGGTGGGCTGCTGACGGGTCGGCGGAACGCTCCGGGTGGACATCCGCCGCAGCATAAGCGGATCACGCCGGGCTGTCAGCCGCGGGTGCGAGACTGCGGCCATGACGGACAGCGCCCCTGACAGCACGGCCGACCGGGCGGTCACCGACGGCCGCTACCGGATCCGCAACGTCGGCAGCGGCCTGCTGCTGGAGGTCGCCGAGGCCTCCCGGCGCAGCGGCGCCCGGATCCGCCTCGGCCCGGCCGACGGCACCGACGCCCAGCTCTGGCTGCTCACCGCCGTCCACCCGGGCGGCGCGCTCTTCCACATCGAGAACGCCGGCAGCGGCAAGCGCCTGGACGTCACCGGTGCCTCCCCGGACGACGGCGTCCCGATCCAGCAGTGGTCGGCCAACGCCTTCGGCGCCCAGGAGTGGCTGCTGGAGGCCCATGTGGACGCACCGGGCACCTACACCGTCACCAGCTTCGTCAGCGGCAAGCCGCTGACCGCCACGGAGGCCGGCGTCCAGCAGTGGGAGGACGCCGACGCCCCGACCCAGTGGTGGCGGTTCGAACGCCAGGACTGACCCCGGGCCGGGGGTCCTGAGCCTGGGCTGCCCTCAGGCCGAGAGGTTGGCCCGGAGGGCGGCGAGCTCGGCCTCGGTGGTGCCGTGGGCGGCGAGGTAGGCCGGGACGGTGCCGTGGTGGGTGCGGATCCAGGCGAGGGAGGAGGCGAGGAGGGCGGCGTCGACCGGGCGGGAGACCCGCTCGGTGCCGGTCTCGTCGACGTACGGGGTGGGGCCGTCCTCCAGGCCCAGGCCGGCGTTGGAGCGCAGGAAGTCGGCGGTGATGTCGGCGTCCGAGGCGCCCAGCAGGGACTGCAGGACGGCGACGGTGAGGCCGGTGCGGTCCTTGCCGACGGCGCAGTGCACGATCACCGGGACGGCCTCCGGGGCGGCCAGCCGGCGGATCACGGCGGCGAGCGAGGGGCCGGCGGTCCCGGGCATGAAGGTGTAGAGCGCGGCCTGGTCCTCGGGCCACGGCCGGGCGAGGTCGCCGCGGTCGGCGGGCAGCGTCGGCAGGTTGAGGGACTCGTGGTCGAGGCCGTGCCGCTGGTCCGGCCAGACCTCCAGCTCGAACGGGCTGCGCAGGTCGATCACCGTCCGCAGGCCGAGCTCCTTGAGCTTCCGGGCGCCCTCCTCGGTGAGCGTGTGGAGGGAGCCGGAGCGGTAGAGGACGCCCCGGCGCAGCGCGCCGATCCCGCCCGCGTCACGGAAGTTGCGCACACCGGGGATGTCGATGAAGGCAGCGGTCATGGCCCCCACGGTACGGGCGCGGACGGAGCGGGGGGAAGGAAACCGGAGAGGACCGTTCGCCGAATCCCCGCCCCCGGGCCGGGGCCGTCAGCGCCCGCCGGAGACCTCCAGGAACGCCCCCGTGGTGTACGAGGCGGCCGGGGAGAGCAGGAACAGGATCGCCTCGGCGACCTCCTCCGGCTCCCCGCCGCGCCGCATCGGCAGGCCCGGGGCGACCCGGTCGACCCGGCCCGGTTCGCCGCCGAGCGCGTGGATGCCGGTGTGGATCAGGCCCGGGCGCACGCAGTTGACCCGGATGCCCTCGGCCGCGACCTCCAGCGCCAGGCCGCGGGTCATCGAGTCCACCGCGCCCTTGGCCGCCGCGTAGTCGACGTACTCGTTCGGCGAGCCGATCCGGGAGGCGGCCGAGCCGACGTTGACGATCGCGCCGCCGCGCCCGCCGTGCCGGGTGGACATCCGGCGGACGGCCTGGGCCGCGCACAGGAACGGGCCGGTGATGTTCGCCGTCCAGATCCGGTTCAGCCGCTCCTCGTCGATGTCCTCCAGCCGGCACTGCCGCTCCAGTGTGCCCGCGTTGTTCACCAGCGCGGTGAGCGGGCCGAGTTCGGCGTCCACGGTGGCGAACAGCCGCTCCACCTCGGCGCTGCGGCCGACGTCCGCCCGGACGGCGATCGCGGTGCCGCCGTCGGCCCGGACGGCGTCCACCACGGCGGCGGCCGAGGCCTCGTCCGCCCGGTAGTTGACGCACACCCGGTAGCCGCGGCGGGCGGCCAGCAGGGCGGTGGCGGCGCCGATGCCGCGGCCGGCGCCGGTGACGAGCAGGACTCCGTCGGTGCTGGTGGTCGACATGGGCCGTACGCTACCCGGCCGGCCACCCCCGCGCGGCGGCCGCCCGCAGCGCGGCGACCTTGGGGGCGCGGCTCCTCGGCGAGTCGAGGCCGAACCCGCGGGCGTCGCCCAACTCGTCCCGGACGTACGCCTCGGTGCGGGCCACCGCGGCGCGCAGCGCGTCGTCCGGCGGGACGAAGGACTGGTGGACGATCTCGGCCCGCTCGGTGTCGTACTCCCACAGGCCGACGATCCGGCCGCGGTCCAGCACCAGGTGGGTCTGCGGGTCGGCCTCGCCGCCGAAGGTGCGCCCGGCCCGGCCGGCGGGCAGCGGGCGGGCGGCGTCGGCGGGGTCGAGCAGCCGGGACAGGTCGCGGTGCAGCAGGTGGATGCCGTCGATGCCGGCCAGCAGGGTGTAGTGCGGCTCGGCCGGCCGCTCGAACCCGGCGAACTCCTCGGCGAGTTCGGGCGGCAGCAGCAGTTCGGAGCCGGGGGCGAGCGGCACCGGGCCGGCCTCGGCGACGGCCCGGCGGGCGGTGGCCGCGGAGAAGCCGGAGAACCAGCGGAAGTGCCCGAGGGTGGCCGGCCCGGCCCAGGAGAAGTAGCGGCGGGCGAGGTCCACGGCGTCCCCCGCGACCGGCTGGTCCCAGCCGACGTAGCCGTAACGCTGTTGGTCCAGGCGGCCGTTGACGGGCACCCGGCGGATCCGGCCGCGCGACTGCAGCAGTCCGAGGGCGAGCGGCAGGGTGGTGGCCAGGCCGCGTTTGCGGCCCGCCTCGCCGAGCGGCCGGACGGCGTCGCCGACCGCCTCCCGGATCGTGGTCGGGTCCAGCGGCCCGCCGTCGGAGAGCGCCCGCTCGATGGCGAGGCAGAGCTGCTCCACCTCGTCCCGGCCGACCCCCAGGTGCTTCGCCGCGGCCGCCAGTTCGCCCTCCGGGGCGGCCGCGCCGACCGCCAGCCCGAGCGTGAAGTCGGCGGCCGGCAGCAGGTACGTACAGCCGCGGGCGGACGGCAGCTCGTGCACCGCCAGGTCGGCCACCGCCGCGTCCACGGCCGCCCGGCCCAGCCCGGCCCGGGCGAACAGGCCCAGGTACGGGGCCGCGCCGCCGACCGAGCGGGCCCAGCCGGTCGCGGCCAGCACCTCGGCGGCGGACGCCCCGGGGTGCGGGCGGTCCAGCCACTGCCGGTGCGACCACCAGGCCCGCAGCTTCTCGACGCCGACGGCTTCCGGGCGGGGATCGTGCTCCATGGGGCCAGTATCGGCGGCCGGGCGGGCCCCGGACCGGAAATCGCTCGCCCGGCGCGGCCCGTTCCGGAGAGGATGCGGTACCCGGCAGAACCGGTGATCGAGAGGAGGACGCATGACCGACACACCCGGCACCGTGCTGCTCTCCGGCATCGTCGGCTCCACCGCCTACGGCTTCGCCCACGCCGGCTCCGACGTCGACCGGCTGGGGCTGTTCGCCGTCCCCACCGAGGAGTTGCACGGCCTGCACCGCCCGGCCGAGTCGCACGTCACCACCGGGCCGGACGTCACCCTGCACGAGGCCGCCAAGTGGTGCCGCCTGGCGCTGTCCTGCAACCCGACCGCCTCCGAACTCGTCTGGCTGCCCGAGGACCTGTACGAGAGCGCCACCCCGCTCGGCCGGGAGCTGGTCGGGATCCGGTCGTCCTTCCTCAGTGCCCCCGCCGTCCGCCGGGCCTATCTCGGGTACGCGGACCAGCAGTTCCGCAAGCTGCTGACCCGTGACACCACCGACCCGGCCACCCGTCGGCGGGCCGCCAAGCACGCCCGGCACCTCGTCCGGCTGGTCGAGCAGGCCGTCCGGCTGCACCGCACCGGCCGGAACCTGATCCGGCTGCCCGACCCCGAGCGCGTCCGCGAGCTCGGCGAACGCATCGCCGACCGCCCCGCCACCGCCGAACAGCTGCTCGCCGAGGCCGCGGACCGGCTCGCCGGCCCCGGCGTCCTGCCCGGGGCCCCCGACCCCCGCCCCGCCGAGGCCTGGCTGCGCCGCGTCCGCGCCGCCCACTACGCGCCGCCCCGGGACGCGCCCCCGGCACCCGGCGCGCCCACCCAATCCACTGGCGGAGCCCTGGGGCCCACCGGGTAGGATCACCGTGGCCCTCTCCACCCGGGACTCCCCGGGGCGCGGGGCCGCGGGCCACTAGCTCAATTGGCAGAGCTGCGGACTTTTAATCCGTAGGTTCAGGGTTCGAGCCCCTGGTGGCCCACCGTTCGGACCCGGGGAGGATGCCATCCGACCTGGGTCTTCTTCATTCCCCCGGCGCGATCGCCGCAATTCCTGACCGTGTGCAGCCAGCGGTGCGACCGCGCTGCGGCGGTGTTGCGACCGTGCCGCGGCCGCGACTGCGGGCCGATGAAAAACGGACGTTGACGCGACATCAGTTCAAAGGTCGCGCATTCGGATGTGAACATGCCGGGAAAACACCCTCGCGGCGCGACCCGAACCGGTGTGCGGTGTTCCGTGACGCGAGGCCAATCAGCTGATGTGAATGGGAAGTTCGGCGACCCTCGCCGGCGGTCGGCGAATACCGTCCGCACCCGTCCGGGAGGGGCGCGAAGGAGTGCGGAGGGGGCGCCCGAGCAGCCGGAACGGACGTTCGGGCGGGTCGGCGCAGAGAGCGTGGACGGCCGGTTGTCGAGCCCCCGGATCTTGTGACGTTGGTCACGCCGGAGCGCGCGAATCGGAGGGGGGAGTTCGGCCGGATCCGCGGGGTGGTGTACGTACGGTGACCGGGGAGGGGTGGGGAATCCGGGGGTCGGGGCGCCCGCCCCGGAGGTGCGGAGGGGTCCTCAGCACGGCTGATGCCGACGGGGCGGAATCGACGGGGCGAGCGACGGGCCGGGTGGAATTGCGGTGGGTAGTCGTGGCGATATCCGGAACCCGTCCCTCTATTTTTTCTCGATTGCGGTGAATCGGGCGATATAGCAGGGATGTGTGCTTCGAGTGGCATGCTGGTGCGGGGGAAGGACGCGCCGGAGTGAGGGTCTAGGAATTGGCGTCGCGTCGGTTAATATGCCAATCAGTGGTCATCATCGAAAATGACCGACGGCCGGGGTCGGCGGACTCGGCATCCTCTTGCGGCGGTGATTGAACCGACTTAGGGCAACGAGCCGTTCAGTCGCCGCGTAATCGACACCTGGCAGCTCACGGGGGGGACATGCTGGAAATCGCTTTTCTCGGGCCGACGGTAATTCGGTTGAATGGTGAATCAATCTTGCCCAGTGCGGGGAAGCCGCGTCAGCTGTTGACGCTGCTCGCCCTGCGGGCCGATCGTGCCGTCCAGGTCCCGACGCTCATGGCCGAGATCTGGGACGAGTCCATCCCGCGCAGCGCCGCCACGACGCTGCAGACGTACATCCTCCAGCTGCGCCGCAGGATCGCCCAGGCGCTCGGGGAGGGCGAGGAGCGGGCGGCCGGGAGTGCCAAGGACGTGCTGGCCACCCGCTTCGGCAGCTACCAGCTCACCTGTCCGGTCGAGAGCAGCGACCTCAGGGAGTTCGACCGGCTGGCGGCCCGGGGCCGCGACGCAATGGAGCGGAGCGATCCGCGGACGGCGTCGGCCGAACTGGCCTCGGCGCTCGTGCTGTGGCGCGGACCGGCCTTCGCGGACGTGACGGTCGGGCGCTCGCTCGAAATGGAGACGCTGCGGCTGGAGGAGGCGTTCCTCCAGGTCCAGGCGCTGCGGATCGAGGCGGACCTCCAGCTCGGACGGCACTCCGAGCTGATCGGCGAGCTCCGGATGCTCACCGCGCAGCACCCCATGGACGAGGGCTTCTGCGCCCAGTTCATGACCGCGCTCTACCGCTCGGGCGGGGCCTGGCGGGCCCTGGAGGCCTACCAGCGGCTGCGCCGGACGCTGGACGCCGAACTCGGCGTCGAGCCGTCACCGCGGCTCCAGCGGCTGCACCTCGCGGTGCTGCGCAACGAGCCGCTGCGGGACGCGCCCGGCGTGGGCGCGGTGCCGATGCGCCGCGCGGGCTAGCCGACCGCGGCGCAGCGGCGGCAGGGCGGGACACGGCGGGGCGGGACACGGCGGGGCAGGACACGGCAGGGCGGATCGGCGTCGGGTAGCGGCCGATCCGCGGGCCGGGCCCGCACGGGGCCGCGAAGCCGACGTCGGAGAAACGGGAGCCCGGGACGGCCGAACGGCCGGCCCGGGTTCCGGCCGTTCGCCCCGAACGGCCGGCTGCGGCGGAAATGCGTCAATCCTTTCGGGTAGGTCGGACCGGACCAAAGGCTAGTACCCACTCCTCCATCGGACTGCGAGGCTATTCCGGGCGCCGCCGAAAAGGGCGGGCCGAGGTGTGAATGGTGGAGGAGCGGATATGACTGACGGCTCGATTTCCGTTGCGATTGCGTACCACAGTGGTTACGGGCACACCCAGCGGCTGGCCGAGGCGGTCCGGGAGGGTGCGGCGGGTGTGTCGGGCGTGACGGCGGAATTGATTTCGCTGGAGGAACTCGGCGACGAGGCGTGGCAGAAGCTGGACGCGGCCGACGCGATCATCTTCGGCTCGCCGACCTACATGGGCTCCGCCAGCGGGAAGTTCCACGCCTTCGCGCAGGAGAGCAGCGGTCGCTGGTACGCCCAGACCTGGAAGGACAAGATCGCCGCCGGCTTCACCACCTCCGGTGCGCTGAGCGGCGACAAGCTGCACACCCTCCAGTACTTCACGCTGCTCGCGGCCCAGCACGGCATGCACTGGGTCAACCTCGACCTGCTGCCCGGCAACGGCGACGACGAGCTGAACCGGATCGGCGGCTGGCTCGGTGTGATGGCGCGCTGCCC
This sequence comes from Kitasatospora sp. NPDC059160, assembly GCF_042755465.1. NCBI lineage: Bacteria > Bacillati > Actinomycetota > Actinomycetes > Kitasatosporales > Streptomycetaceae > Kitasatospora > Kitasatospora sp. NPDC059160. The sequence goes on from NZ_JBHZCN010000089.1 coordinate 16,968, forward strand.
GGGTGACGCGGGGCCGGAGGAGCTGCCGAAGTCCGACCTGCTGACCGGTGCCCACCTCGGGCAGCGCGTCGCCGAGCACGCCGCGCTCCTGCGCCGGGCACGTACCGCCGGCTGATCCGGTCGCAGGCGCGTCGGCCGGACCCCCTGAGCCGGCCGGACGCGGTGGTGGCCCCGGGCAGTCGCGACTGCCCGGGGCCACTGGCCCGTCCGGAACGTCCCGCGCGGCGGTCAGTCGAGGAGCCCCCGCCGGAGGACGGCGAGCTGCTCGTCGACCATGCGCCGGGAGACGGCCGAGTCGATGCCGATCGAGGCGTGGAACGTTCCGGGGTAGTGGACGAGTTGGGTCGTCACCCCGGCCCGGATCAGCCGGAGCGCGAAGTCGAGGCCCTCGTCCCGCAGCGGGTCGTACTCGCACACGCCGACGAAGGCGGGCGGCAGGCCGGCCAGTTCCTCGGCGCGGGCCGGTGCGGCGTAGCCGGAGGCGGGGGCGCCGCCCAGGTAGTGCCGCCAGCTGAGCTCCAGGTTGGGCCGGTCCAGCATCGGGGTGTCGGTGAAGGCCCGGGCGGACACCGTCTCCAGCCGGTCGTCGAGCTGGGGGAACAGCAGGTAGAGGAAGCGCAGGGCCGGGCCCCCGCGGTCGCGGGCGAGCAGGGCGGCGGCGGTGGCCAGCGCGCCGCCCGCGCTGTACCCGGCGGTGCCGATCCGGTCGGGGTCGACACCGAGCGCGGGCGCCTCGGCGGCCAGCCACTCCAGCGCCGCGTAGCAGTCGTCCAGGGCGGCCGGGTACGGGTGTTCGGGGGAGAGCCGGTAGTCGGGGGAGACCACCAGCGCGCCGACCCGGTCGGCGATCCGGGTGGCGGCGATCTCGGGGGTGTCGAGGTCCCCGGTGACGAAGCCGCCCCAGTGCGGGAAGAGCAGGGCGGGCAGCGGGCCGGGCCGGTCGAGCGGCCGGTAGGTCCGGACGGTCAGCTCGGGGCCGCCGGGCACCGGGACGCGGCGGTCGGCCACCTCGACGGGGCGCTCGGGCCGGTAGGCGGTCTGGGCGGCCATGATCGCGCGCATGGTGGTCCGCGCGGCCCCGGGGCGGCGGTAGTCGGGCGGCCGCAGGCGCGGGACGAGCGGGGCGAGTTCGGGGTCGAAGGCGTAGCTCACGCGGTGCCCCCGGTCGTACGGGACCAGGTGAGCACCCGGCGCTCGGACGGGCCGCCGGCCGCTCCGGCCGAGCCGGCGAGGGTGAGCACGTCACCGGTGAGGGTGAGGTCGCGCAGCTGCCGGCTGCCCACCATGTACGGGTGGGAGCTGACCGCGACGTCGTGGACCACCCGGGTGCCGGGGGCACCGTCGTCCTCGACGAGGTGCCAGCTGCCCGCGTACCCCATGAAACGGCCGGGGCCGGCCGGCGGGCCGTCGGTGCGCATCATGCTCACCGACACCCGGCCGTCGGCCGAGTAGATCAGCAGGCCGCGCGGTGCGGGGCCGAGCGGGCCCTCGCGGAACCCGCCGTCGTCCTCGGTGAGGTAGGAGTCCAGCTGCCACCCGCCGACCAGCAGCTCGGCGGTGGTCGGGCCGGTGGTGGGGCCGGTCGGGCCGGTGGTCGGGCTCACGCGGCACCGCCCGGGGAGCGGCGGCCGGAGACGGTGAAGCCGCCGACCCGCAGGGCGGTGCCCTGGCCCCACAGCCGGCTGCCCGGCAGGGCGGCGTCGTCCACGAAGCGCTGCGGGGCGGGGGTGTCGACGGCCGGGTCGAGGTAGTGGTCCGCCTCGGGGGTCAGCCGGACCAGGCCCGAGCCCGGGCGGCCCGCCCTCGCGGCGTCCAGGATGTTGAACATCCCCAGTCCGAAGGCGAGTTGGCGCGGCGCCACGAGCTGTTCGGTGCCGCCGTGGTCCAGCAGCATGTGCCGGCGGCCGGCCGGCAGCCGGTAGCCGATCCGGTCCACCCGGAACACCTCCCGGCCGTCCAGGTACCAGGTCGCCAGGCCGCGGGAGCGGTCGTAGGAGATCCGCAGCAGGTGGCTCTCGGACGGGCAGCGGCGGGCGACCGGCACCGCGTAGAGGAAGGCGGCGTAGTCGCCGAGCTGCGGGCGGTTGTGCGGCAGCCGCTCGTACCCGGCGTAGATCCCGCGGTCGGTGAGGAAGAAGTCGAAGGCGACGCCCGTCTCCAGGTCCTGGACGGGCATCGCCGGCGCGGCCAGCCGGAGGTCGTCGGCCGGGTCGAGGACGGCGGCGCCGAAGGGGTGGCCGGCCATGCCGTAGGAGGAGGCCGACAGGACGGCCTCGCCGGAGAGTTCGGTGTCCGGCTCGGCGTCGAAGCCCAGCACGCCGGAGGCGGCCTGGTGGTTCGGGTAGGCCAGCCACTTGACGTGGTCCATGCTCCCGGGGAAGCCGCTCGGGTCGTTCGGGCCGACGGTCATGGCGAAGGCGGGCTCGCCCGTCCCCGGGTTGGTGGCGCCGGAGACGACCGTCAGGCCCCGGCGGTCGGTGGTGGCGACGCCGTCGCGGCCGATCGTGGGGCCGAACGGCAGGAACGCCCAGCGGGCGCCGGGCCCGTCGGTCGAGAAGCCGTTCGCGAAGTCGTCCCGCCAGAGCACCCGGCGGCGCGCGGCCGACCCGGCGGCGTCGGGCTCCGCCGTGCCGCCGGCCGGATCGGACGCTCCGCCGACCGGGTCGGCCGCGGCGGTGCCGACCAGGCCGGTGGCGGCCAGGGCGGTGCCCGCGAGGGCGGTGGTGGTCAGGACGGTCGTGGAGCGCAGGACCTGCCGCCGGCTGACGGTCATGGGGTGTCCTCCTGTGAGGGGTCGGGCCGGTGAAGGGCCGGCCGGTGAGAGGCCGGGGAGTCAGAGCGCGATGACCTGCCGGGAGAAGGCGACCGACGCGGACTCCACCTGGAGGCCCTGGTGGCCGGCCAGGGAGTTGACGTCCCGCCAGAAGCGCTGCAGTGGGCTGCGCACGGACTGGCCGGTGGTGCCGATGGTGCGGAACAGCCGGTTGACGACGCCCACCATCGACTCGGTCGCCATCGCGCAGTCCCGCCAGTTCCGCATGGTCAGCAGCGGGCTCAGCGCGCCGGCCGCGTCCGCGGTGCGGGCGGCGCGTTCGAGCAGCAGCTCGGCCGCGTCGATCTCGGTGGCGCTGCGGGTCAGCGTGACGTCGTAGGAGGCCCGGTTGAAGGCGGGCATCCCGGCGTGCGCCTGCCGCGGCCCGGCCGCCGCCGCCCTGATCTTGGGCGTCACGGAGCCGGTCCACGCGGCCAGCGCGCCCTTGGCGGCGCCCAGGGCCGGGGTGGCGAACATCATCGTGGTGGCCTGCATCGGCACCGCGTGGCAGGGCGCGTCCGAGTCCGCGGCGCGGCCGGTGAAGAGGTCCTCGCGGCTCATCGACCGGGCGTCCGGGACGAGGACGTCCTCGACCGTCACGCTGTTGCTGCCGGTCGCGGCCATGCCGACGCTCTGCCAGGTGTCCTCGGTCCGCCACGCGTCGCGCGGCACCGCGAGGACCCGGGCCTGCGGCTGCCCGCCGTCCTCGGCCGGCACCATGGCGGCCAGCAGCGCCCAGTCGGCGTAGTCGATCGCGCTGACGAACGGCCAGGTGCCGTCCAGCCGGTAGCCGCCGGGCACCCGGCGGGCCGTGCCGAGCGGCGTCAGGGAGGCGACCAGCAGGGCGTCCGGGCCGTCCGCCCAGACCTCCCGGCAGCCGGCGGCGGGCAGGTGCGCGGCCATCCGCGACACGTGGGCGGAGAGCGACGCGCACCAGGCCGTCGCCGTGCAGCCCTCGCCCACCGCGCTCACCGCGCGGTTCAGGTCGAGGAAGGTGCCCTCGTCGCCGCCGCAGGCCTTGGGCACGAAGTGCCGGGCGAAGCCCGCCGCGACCAGCGCTCCGGCCACCTCGGGGTCGAGTCGGCGGGCGGCCTCGGCCCGGTCGGCGCGCTGCGCCGCCAGTGCGCCCGTCTCGCGGGCGGCCGACACGAGTTCGGACGTCAGGTCCATGGTGGTTGCTCCAGGGTCGGGACCGGCCGCAGCCGGTCGGGCGGGCGGCTCCCGGAACGCTCTCCGCCCGGGTTCGAGGACCGCTTGAGCCCGGCTGGAGCGTCCGGCCGCCGCCCGGATCCCCTCGATCGGGGTTCGAGCGGCAATCGAGGCAGCGCCCGGAGGCTGTACGTCGTGCCCAGCCCGCCGTCGGCCGGACGGCCCGGGCGGCGCGCGTGACGAATCGGGTTCGAACGGGGCGGAGTCGGATGACAGACCAGTTCAAGGACGTGATGGCCCGGTTCCCGACCGGGGTCACGATCGCCACCACCACGGACCGGGACGGGACCCCGCACGGCCTCACCATCAGCTCGTTCTGCTCGGTGTCGCTGGAGCCGCCGCTGGTGCTCGCCTGCGTGGCCAAGTCGGCCACCTGCCACCCGGTGTTCGCGCGGACGGGCCGCTTCGCGATCAGCATCCTGCACCAGGACCAGTCCGACCTGGCGCTGCGCTTCGCCGACCGCACCGCCCGCAAGTTCGGCGGCGGCGGCTTCCTGCGCACCGACCGCGGCAACGTCGTGGTCGCGGACGCCCTCGCCACCCTGGAGTGCACCGTGCACAGCCGGCACGACGGCGGCGACCACACCATCCTGGTCGGCGAGGTGGTCGGCCAGACGCTCGCCGCCGAGGGCGCGCCGGTGGTCTACGTCGACCGCAGGTTCGCCGCGCTGGCCCCGACGTCCTGAGACCGGAGGCAGCTGCCATGGCGGACACCGCCCGACCGATCACCGCCGACGACGCGACCCTGCGCCGGCACCTGGCGGACGCCGACGTACCGGCGCTGCTGATGACCGTCGCGCACCTCACCGGCGACCTCTCCCTGCTGCGCGACGACCTGCGCGCACCCGGCTGGCTGTTCGCCCCCCAGGGCGGACTGAGCCCCGAACGCGCGGCCGAGGCCCGGGAGAGCGCCCTGGCGGCCCTCGCCCGGCTGCGGGACGGCGACGGCGCGGCGGGCGCCGTGCCCGCCCCGCCCGGCCCGCCCGCCCCGCCCGGCCCCGAGCTGCTGCGGGCGATCACCTCCTGGGCGATGGAGCGCGACACCGGGGACCTGGTGCCGCTGCTCGCCGAGGAACTCGTGCTGCCCGGCCACGGGCCCGACCCCAAGGCACCCCGCTGGACGGCGGACGGGCTGCGCCCCGGCACCGACTTCCGGGTGGTCGTGGTCGGCGCCGGGTTCAGCGGCCTGCTCGCCGGCCACCGGCTGGCGCAGGCCGGGATCCCGTACGTGATCTACGAGAAGAACGCCGACCTCGGCGGCACCTGGTTCGAGAACACCTACCCGGGCTGCCGCACTGACGTGGCCAGCCACCTCTACAACTACTCGTTCGCGCCCAGGCACGACTGGCCGGACCACTTCTGCCGCCAGGACACCGTGCTGGAGTACCTGCGGGACTTCGCGAAGACCTCCGGGGTCGCCGAGCACATCCGCTTCGGCACCGAGGTGACCGAACTGCGCTGGGCGGACGAGGAGTCGCGCTGGTACGTCACCGTCGCGGGGCCGGACGGCACCGCCGTCGAGCGCCACCACGCGGTGGTGAGCGCCGTCGGCCAGCTGAACCGGCCGCGGCTGCCCGACCTGCCCGGGCGGGAGTCGTTCGCCGGGCCGGCCTTCCACTCGGCCGCCTGGGACCACTCGGTGGACCTGGCCGGCAAGCGGGTGGCGGTGGTCGGCACCGGGGCCAGCGCCTACCAGCTCGTGCCGGAACTCGCCGGTACCGCCGCCGAGGTGCTGGTGTTCCAGCGCAACGCCCCCTGGATGCGCCCCACCCCGCACTACCGGGAGCCGATGCCCGCCGGGGCGTCCTGGCTCTTCGAGCACCTGCCGTACTACGCCCAGTGGTACCGGTTCTGGCTGTTCGCGCCGGGGCTGCACGGCATCCTGGAGGGCTGGATCGTCGACCACGACCACCCGCCCACCGAACGGGCCGTGTCCGCCCGCAACGAGCAGCTCCGGGCGGCGCTGCTGGCCTCGATGGAGGCCCAGCTGGCCGACGCGCCCGAGCTGCGCGAGCTGGTCGTCCCGAACTACCCGGTGGGCGCCAAGCGGGTGCTCCGCGACGACGGGCGCTGGCTGGCCGCGCTGCGGCGGGACGACGTCCGGCTGGTGACGGCGCCGCTGGAGCGGGTCACCGCGGGCGGACTCGTCGCGGGCGGGGAGCGGTTGGACGTCGACGTCATCGTGTACGCCACCGGCTTCGAGGCCTCCGACTTCCTGGCGCCGATGCGGATCACCGGCCGCGGCGGGCTGGACCTGCGGGAGGCCTGGCGGGGCGGAGCGCGGGCCTACCTCGGCATCACCGTGCCGGAGTTCCCCAACCTGTTCTGCCTGTACGGGCCGAACACCAACCTGGTCGGCCAGGGCGGGAGCATCGTCTACTTCTCCGAGTGCGCCGTCGGGTACGTGCTCGACGCGATCCGGCTGCTGCTGGCGAGCGGGCGCGACGCCCTCACCGTCCGGGCCGACGTCCACGACGGGTACAACGCGTGGGTCGACGGCGCGAACGCCGAGCGCTCCTGGGGCTGGACCGGGGTGGCCGGTTGGTACAACGAGGGCGGCCGCTCCGCCGTCAACTGGCCCTTCTCGGCCCAGGAGTACTGGGCGCGCACCCGGGCGGTCGACCCGGCCGACTACGAGCCGCGGTGACCGCCGCACCCGGTCCGACCGTACCCGGTCCGACCGCACCGGGCCCCGCCGAACCACCACCCACCGCGAGGGAAGGGAACGCCATGCAGGACACCCCGGAGCGGCGGCTCGCCGCCGCCCGCTCGATCGCCCGGCAGGCCGGCGAGCTGGCCGAGGAGACGGACCGGGCCCGCCGGATCGGCCCCGACGCCGTGAAGGCGATCGCCGAGGCCGGCTTCATGCGGCACTTCACGCCGGTGCGGTTCGGCGGCCGGGCCGGCGGCTTCGGCGAACTCCTGGACACCGTGCCGGTGATCGGCGCGGCCTGCCCGGCGACGGCCTGGTGCGCCTCGCTGTTCGCCGGCTCCCCGCGCTTCCTGTCGTTCTTCCCGGAGGAGGGGCAGGCGCAGGTCTGGGCCGACGGGCCGGACGCGGCGGTGATCGCCTCCGTCATCCCGTTCGGCGAGGCCGTCCCGGAGGGCGACGGCCTGCGGGTGACCGGTCGCTGGCCCTACATGAGCGGCATCGACCACGCGGACTGGGTCATCGTCTGCGCGAAGGTGCCGGCGGCCGACGGCGGACAGCGGCTGCTGCTGACCGTGGTGCCGCGCTCGCAGTGCCGCGTCGAGGACACCTGGTCGAGCGTCGGCATGCGGGGCACCGGGAGCAACACCGCCGTGCTGGAGGACGTGTTCGTGCCGGCGGCCCGGATCGCCGACCGGGCCGCCGCCTTCGCCGGCCGCCCCGCCGACCCGGCGGCGGTGCCCCCGGTGGCCGGGCTGGCGCCGCTGCCCGCCGTGAACGGCCTCACCTTCGTGGCGCCCGCACTCGGCGCCGCCCGGGGCACCCTCGCCCTGGTGACCGAGGCGCTCGGCGGCCGCAGCCGGGCCGCCGCCGTACCCGGCATCCCCGGCGCGGCCGGCAACCAGGCCAGTTACGACATGCTGCTGGCCCGCTCCGCCGCCGAGATCGACGCGGCCGGGCTGCTGCTCGGCCGGGTCGCCGAACTCGCCGACGCGGACCGGGCCCCGACCCCGGCCGAGACCGCCCGCAACGTCCGGGACAGCGCCTTCGTCGTGGACACCCTCGTCACCGCCGTCAACCGGCTCTACCGCGCGGCCGGCACCAGCGGCCAGGTCGCCGACGGGCCGCTCCAGCGGCTGTGGCGGGACGTCAACGCCATCGCGACCCACCAGGCGCTCCAGTTCGAGCCCGCCGCCCGGCTGTTCGCGCAGACCCGCTGAACGCCGCCGGACCGCACACCCCCTGAACCACCGGACCACCCGGACCACCCGGACCACCGAGGAGCAGCCGTGACCACCACCCCCTCCCCCGAGCGCATCCTGCAGATCGGCCTGGGCTTCGAGTCGTCGAAGACCCTGTTGAGCGCCGTCGAGCTCGGGGTCTTCACCGAACTGGCCAAGGCCCCCGCCGACGGCGACACGCTGGGCGCCCGGCTGGGCCTGCACCCGCGCGGCACCCGGGACTTCCTGGACACCCTGGTGGCGCTGGGCCTCCTCCTGCGCGAGGACGGCGTCTACCGCAACACCCCGGACACCGACGCCTTCCTGGACCGCGCGAAGCCGGAGTACCTGCACCACGGCAGCCTGCTGGAGATGGCCAACGGCCGGCTGTTCGGCATCTGGAACAACCTGACCGACTCGCTGCGCACCGGCAAGCCGCACGACGAGTCGCGCGACAGCGAGCTGGACACCTACGACGCCCTCTACGCGGACCCGGTGCGGCTCAAGCAGTTCCTGGCGTCGATGACCGGCATCAGCCACGTCGCCAACACCCGGATCGCCACCCAGGTGAACTGGTCGGACTACCAGGTGCTCGCCGACATGGGCACCGCCCAGGGCGACCTCGCCGTCCAGGTGCTCAAGGCCAACCCGCACCTCACCGGCACCGGCTTCGACCTGCCGCAGTCCCGCCCGGTCTTCGAGGAGTACGCGGCGGAGCACGGGCTGGGCGACCGGCTGGCCTTCACCGGCGGGGACTTCTTCGCCGACCCCTTCCCGAAGGCCGACGTCATCACCTTCGGCCACATCCTGCACAACTGGGATCTGGAGAAGAAGAAGGTCCTGCTGCGGAAGGCGTGGGAAGCTCTTCCGGAGGGCGGCGCGGTGGTCGTCTACGACTCGCTGATCGACGACGACCGGTCGCAGAACGCGTTCGCCCTGCTGATGAGCCTGACCATGCTGGCGGTCACCGAGGGCGGCTTCGGCTACACCGCCGCCGAGTGCACCGCGTGGATGACCGAGGCCGGGTTCTCCCGGACCTGGACCGAGCACCTGGTCGGTCCGGACTCGATCGTCGTCGGAATCAAGTGACCGGGTCCTGGGGACCGGGGAGGGGAAGCACATGAGCACCGAGGGAGCCGCCGGCCCGACGGCCGACGCCGGTCTGAAGGCCAACAAGGAGCTCGTCACCGGGTTCATCGACGCCTTCTACAACGACAAGGACTGGGACCGGGCGCGGGAGCTGCTCGCCGAGGACTTCGTCAACCACCACCACGGCGTCGGCGTCGGCCGGGACCGCACCGTCGAGACCTTCCGGGAGCAGGCGGGCATCCCGTTCCCGCAGTTCTCGCTGACGATCGTGCGCATCATCGCCGAGGGCGACCAGGTCTGGACGCACAACGTCGTGCGGGTCGCCCCCGGAGCGCCGCCGGTGATCACCGCCGACCTGTGGCGGATCGCGGACGGCCGGCTGGCCGAGCACTGGGACGTCGCGCAGGCCGTGCCCGCCGGGGCGGACCTGGACGAGCTGATCGCGGACGCCCCGTGACGTCAGCGGCCATGCGCGCGGTCACGCAACGCCGCTTCGGCGGGCCCGAGGTGCTGGAGCCGGCGGAGCGGGCGCGGCCGCGGCTGCGGGTGAACGAGGTGCTGGTGCGGGTCAGGGCGGCCGGGGTGAACCCGATCGACGCCCTGGTCCGCTCCGGCGGCGTGCCGTTCCTCGGCGAGCCGCCGTTCGTCCTCGGCTGGGACGTCTCCGGCGTGGTCGAGGCGGTCAGCCCCGGGGTGACGCGGTTCGCGGTCGGCGACGAGGTGTGCGGCATGCCGCTGATACCGCGCGAGGCCGGCTGCTACGCGGAGTACGTCGCCGCCCCGGCACGGCAGTTGGTGCGCAAGCCGGCGGCGCTCGACCACCAGCAGGCGGCCGGGCTGTCGCTCGCCGGCCTCACCGCCTGGCAGGCGCTGGTGGACGCGGCCGGGGTGGGCCGCGGGGACCGGGTCCTGGTGCACGGGGGCGGCGGTGGCGTCGGCCACCTGGCCGTCCAGATCGCCAAGGCCCGCGGCGCGGAGGTGATCGCCACGGCGAGCGCGGCCAAGCAGGCGTTCGTGGCCGGGCTCGGCGCCGACCAGGTCGTCGACTACCGGGCGGCGGACTTCGCCACCGAGGTGAAGGACGCCGACGTGGTGCTCGACACCGTGGGCGGGGACACCGCCGTGCGCTCGCTGGACGTGCTGCGCCCGGGCGGCCGGCTGGTCACCGTGGTGGAGCTGCACGACGCGGCGCTCCCGGCCGGAGCGGCCGGGCGCGGGCTGGAGTTCAGCGCGGTGACCGCCGAACCCGACCACGTCGGGCTGGGCGCCCTCGCCGCGCTGGCCGAGGAGGGCCGGCTGCGGGTGCACGTCGACCGGGTGTTCCCGCTGGCCGAGGCCGCGCACGCGCACCGGCTGATCGAGTCCGGCTCGACGACGGGGAAGCTCGTGCTGACCGTCTGAGCGTCTGACCGTCCGAGCGGCCGAACTGAACGCGGGGGCGGGTCCGGAGCGGACCCGCCCCCGCGGCGTCAGTTCACCAGCGACAGCGCCGGGGGGAAGCCGGCCGCGATGGCGAGGGCGGCGGCCTCCCCGCGCGAGTCGGCGTTGAGCTTCTTGAGGATCCGGGCCACGTGGAACTTGACGGTGTGCTCGCTGATGCCGAGCTGGTTGGCGATCACCCGGTTCCGGTGCCCCTGCACCAGGTGCTGCAGCACCTCCAGCTCGCGCGGGTTGAGCCCGGTCAGCGGGTCCTCGCGGGGCCGGTCGCGGTCGGGCACGGTGAGCGGCAGCCGCATCGTCACGGAGGTGCCCCACTGCGGGACGGAGTCCACCTCCAACTCACCGCCCATGGCGGCGATCCGGTCCTTGAGCCGGTGCACGGCCAGCGCCTCGGGCGCCAGCCGGCCGGGGCCGTCGTCGCGGACGGTCGCGCGCAGCTCGGCCCCGCCGGCCTCCCAGCCGACCCGGACCCGGGTGACCCCGCCCTGCTCCATGGTGGTCAGCACGATGCCGCGCACCGCGGCCCGGAGCGTGCGGGCCACGTTCGACGGGACCAGGCGCTCCGGCGGGGTGGGCGGGGCGTACTCCAGGGTCAGTCCGCTGTAGCGGGAGAGCGCGCCGAGCATGGCGGTGAGCCGGCCGAAGGCGTCCTCCAGGGTCTCCTCGTCGGGCAGCTGCTCGTCGCTGTGCGAGCCGCGCAGCTCGATGAGCGAGGCGACGGCCAGGTCGACGGCGGTGCGCCGGGCGGTGGCGTCGTCCAGGCTGCGGGAGCGGAGCACGCCGAGCAGGCCGGTGAGGGTGGCGGCGTGGGTCTCGGCGAGCTCGCTGGTGATGCGCAGGCGCTCGCTGCCGGCCCGCCAGGCACCGGACAGGTCGACCGGGACGGCTTCGGGCAGCAGGTCGACGACCCGGGCGGTGGCCAGCTCCCAGAGCCGGTCGACCAGGTCCACCACGGCGGGCTCGGGGGCCCGGTCGTCCACCGGGACGACGGCGAGCAGCGCCCCGGCCGATCCGTCGGGGGCGCAGGCCACGGCGAACACCGGGCGCGCCGCGCCGGCCAGCACGGCCCGGCCGGACCACGGCGAGCCGATCTCCACGTGGGTGGAGAGGGTGGCCATCTCGGCGGTGGTCACCTGCTCGGTGAGCGCCGGGTCGCCGGCCGTCCAGGCGGCGGACTTCGGGCAGTCGGCGGTCAGCATGGCCAGGGCCCGGTGCGGGACCAGGTCGGCGATGGTGCGGGAGAAGGTGGGGAGCACGTCCCTGAGCGGCGCGCGCAGCAGGGCCTTGGCCATGTCGAGGATCAGTCGCGGGTCGTCCGTCCGAAGGGGTGCCATGACCGCACGCTAGCCGGGAGACGGGCCCCGCGCACTGCTCCTTCAGGGAGGTCCCGCTAGCCGGAGGAGCAGTCCGGTGGCGGTGGCCGGTTCGCGGCGCCCCGCTCCAGGCCCGTCCGACCCAGGTTCGAGCGGCGCGCGCGACCGTCTCCACGTTGCGAGTCGCCGGCCGGCCGGCCGGAGCGAGCGGAGAGAGAGGGAGCCGACACATGGCACGAACCGACCGACCGGTGTCGATCGTCACCGGAGCCACCAGCGGCATGGGGCTGACCATCGCCGAGCGGCTCGGCGCCCTGAACCACCGGGTCTACCTGTGCGGGCGGCGCGAGGACGCGCTCGCGGAGACGGTGAAGACCCTGCGGGACAAGGGCCACGACGTGGACGGCAGTCCCTGCGACGTCACCTCGCCCGAGCAGGTGCAGTCCTTCGTCCGGGCCGCGGTCGACCGCTTCGGCACCGTCGACGTGCTGGTCAACAACGCCGGGCGGTCGGGCGGCGGGGTCACCGCCGAGATCCCGGACGAGCTCTGGTACGACGTCATCAACACCAACCTGAACAGCGTCTTCCTGATGACCAAGGCGGTGCTCACCCTCGGCGGCCTGCGGGGCAAGGACTGGGGGCGCATCGTCAACATCGCCTCCACCGGCGGCAAGCAGGGCGTCGTCCACGGCGCCCCGTACTCGGCCTCCAAGCACGGCGTGGTGGGCTTCACCAAGGCGCTCGGCCTGGAGCTGGCCGCCACCGGCATCACCGTGAACGCGGTCTGCCCCGGGTTCGTCGAGACGCCGATGGCGGAGCGGGTGCGCGAGCACTACGCGGACATCTGGCAGGTGCCGACCGAGGAGGTGTTCGAGCGGATCACCGCGCGGGTACCGATCCGGCGCTACGTCACCTCCGAGGAGGTCGCCGCGATGGTGGAGTACCTGGTCGGCGACGGAGCCGGCGCGACGACCGCCCAGGCGCTCAACGTCTGTGGCGGGCTGGGCAATTACTGATCGGCACCGGACGAACGGGAAACACGGCATGGGCAGCAGTGCGGCGCACCGGGGTGAGGTGGCCCTCGTCACCGGGGCCAACAAGGGGATCGGCAAGGAGATCGCCCGTCGGCTCGCCCGGGAGGGCATGACGGTGTACCTGGGCGCCCGGGACGAGGAGCGCGGCCGGGCGGCGGAGGCCGAACTCCTCGCCCAGGGCCTCGACGCGCGGTTCGTCCGGCTGGACGTGACCGACCAGGCGCAGGTGGAGGCGGCGGCCGAGCGGATCCGGGCCGACGCGGACCGGCTCGACGTGCTCGTCAACAACGCCGGGATCGTGGTGGAGTGGGGGGTCCCGACGACCGGGATCGGTGCGGCGCAGATGCGCGAGGCCTTCGAGGTCAACGTCTTCGGGAACGTCGCCGTCACCCAGGCGTGCCTGCCGCTGCTGGAGCGCTCGCCGAACGGACGGGTCGTCAACCTGTCGAGCCCGCTGGGCTCGCTGACGCTGCTGACCGACCCGGAGAACCCGATCTCCACCCGCGGGCTGCTGCCGTACAGCTCGTCGAAGGCCGCGCTGAACGCCGTCACGGTCGTGTACGCCAACGCGCTGCGCGCGGCCGGGGTGCGGGTGAACGCGGCCAACCCCGGCCTGGTGGCCACCGACCTGAACGCGGACTCGCCGTTCAGCCGGGGCACCCGCGGCCCCGAGGAGGGCGCCGACGTACCGGTGTGGCTGGCGCTGACCGGGCCGGACGGGCCCACCGGGGGGTTCTACGGCAGCATGGCCGGCTCGCCCACCGAGTCGGTGCCCTGGTGAGCCCGGCCGGTCCGGCCGGGACCGTCGAGAGGATGAGGAGGACCGGATGAGTCCGGTACGCGAGGGCGTCAGCGCCGAACTGTACGCCGAGGTTCAGCAGTTCTACGCCCGTCAGATGCAGGCGCTGGACGGCGGCCGGTTCGCCGAGTACGCGGCGACCTTCACCGCGGACGGCACCTTCCAGCACACCCCCGGCACCGAGCCCGCGGTCGGGCCGGCCGGGGTGGAGAAGGAGCTGGAGGCGTTCCACGAGCGCTTCCGCGACGACCCGGTGCAGCGGCGGCACTACTTCAACCAGATCGTGCTGGAGCCGCTGGAGAACGGCGACCTCCGTTCGACGGTGTACGCGCTGATCGTCCGGGTGCGGCCGCAGGAGCGGCCGGAGGTCTGGCCGAGCTGCGTGGTGCACGACGTGGTCGCGGTGACGGAGCGGGGCATCCGGCTGCGGTCGCGGAGCATCTCGTACGACCAGCTGTCCTGACCGCCGGACGGACCGCCGTACGCGCCGCCGTCACGACGACGAACCGCCCGGGCCGCAGCAGGCCCGGGCGGTTCGTCGTGGTGCGGTGCCGGTCGGTGCCGGCCGGGTGTCAGCCCGCCCGGCGGGTGACGAAGTCGTTCAGCGAGACCGTCATCTCCTTGCCGTTGCGCCGGTACTCGGCGCAGTAGCTGGTCGGGTAGTCGCCCGCCTGCTGGAAGGCCGCCGGCGTCTTGACCGGGGTGCAGACCTTGTCGCCGGGCTTGAGGTCGATGAGCCACTGGTAGGTGATCATCGGCTCGTAGAAGGTGATCCCGCCGTCGTAGTTCCCGTACAGGAACGCCTTGGTGAACGGCCGGCCGTGGAACTCCGGGCCGGTGCCGTCGATCAGGTGGTTGCCCATCTTGGCGACGACCGCGCCGAAGTCGGCGTAGTCCGGGGCGGTGTACTTCGCGGGCACGGGCTTGCGCGCGGTGGCGAAGTCGTCGCAGTCGGTCAGGCCGGGGCCGGCGCAGGGGCCGACCCGGATGGCGTCCCGGTCCTTGCGGCTCTGGATGTAGAAGTGGAAGTCGAAGTGCGGGGCGGTGTAGACGCCCTGCGGGTCGTGGCCCTCGGCGTTCCAGTTGACCAGCGCCCAGGTGAACGGCCCGGACTTCTTGGTGTACGTGCCGGGCAGGTCGAACGGGTAGCTCTGGTGGTGGATGCACTCCGTCGCGGGGTCGATCCGGCCGTCCCCGTTGACGTCGTAGCAGTCCTTGCGGTCCGTGGTGTGCGGCTCGGGCAGCCCGGTGAGCGCGGTGCGGTCGAAGACGAAGCCGAGGGTGGTCGGCCGGCCCTTGGAGAACTGCGCGTAGGTGCGCATCCTCCCGTTGCCGACCTTGACGGCCGGTCCGTACTCGGCGCACGGGCCCGCGTAGGCGCCGGCGGTGTCGAGCGCGGAGTCGGCCTCGGCGGAGCCGACGGTGTCGGTGGTCTCGCCGTCGAGGGTGGCCCGGCACACCTGGACGGCCTCGGCGCCCGAGGCGGCCGGCAGCACGGCGACGGTGCCGAGCAGTCCGCAGATCCCCGCGGCGATCCCCGCGGCGGTCAGCCAGGTGCGCTGGGTGCGTCTGTGCGACGGTGACATGGGGTGTTCCTTCCTGAGGGTGCGGCGGTGCCCGGGGCCGGCCCCGGTCGGGCCTGCCCCGGGCACCGCCGGGTGGTGGGGCGGGAGGGTCAGCGGGCCTCGGTCGTCGCACCGGCCGCGAAGGACAGGGTGCGCAGGCTGTTGCCGCCGAGGGCCTCGCGCAGGTGGGCCCGGGCGTCCGCGAGCGTGCTGCCCGGGCCGAGCACCGCCGGGACGGCCGCCGGGTCGACCGCGACGGTGTGCCGGGCCGTGGCGACCGGGCGGCCCCGGGCGTCGGTGCCGAAGGTCCACAGCCCGCTGTGGCCGAGCAGCAGGGCCGGCGGGGCGGACTGCTTGTAGGCGATCCACTCCGGCTCCTGGCAGACCCGCCAGGACGCGGTGCGGTGGGTGGCGCCGTCGGCGGTGCGGGTGACCATCTCCAGCCGCTGGACGCCGGGTTCGGGCTCCTCCAGGGCCACCTCGTCGACGTGCGGGAGGAGTTCGGCCCAGCGGTCGGCCCGGTCGACGAACGCGAAGGCCTCGGCCGCCCCGACGGTCAGCTCGACCTCGTCGGTGAAGCTGAACACCACCTCGTCCACCGGGTGCCCGAGCTCGGCGACCCGGGCCAGCGCGCCGAGTTCGGACGGGCTGTTGCGGTCCACGGCCCGGGTGATCCACTCGGCCTGCTCCGGGTCGTCGTCCACCGCGGTGAACGCGTGCCGGAGCACCACCTCGGTGTGCCCGCCGGGGAGTTCCAGGAACTCCCAGCTGCCGCCCATCGAGGCCACCGGCGCCCGGCTGACCTCCTGGCGGAAGTCGATCCGGCGGGTGACCGGGTCCAGCACGCGCCGGGAGGTCCAGTTGCTCACCGCGCCGTTGAGCACGGCCCAGATCCGGAACCGCTCCCGGTCGCCGGTGTGCTCCAGGTGCTGGACGTGCACGGTCGGGCCGAACACGGCCGGCCACCGGGTGACGTCCGCGACCAGCTCGTACAGGGCGGCCGGCGGCGCGGCGACGGTGCGCCGGTGCTCGGTGGTGCGGATCCGGTGGTTCGCTTCGCGTCCGTTCCCGGACGGGACTTCCTGCACGGTGCTCTCCTCGACTCGCCGGGCGGTGGTCAGCGGACGGCCGGGCGGGCGCCGTTGACCACGGCGAGCAGCGCGGCCGGGGTGTCGGCGTCGGCGAACGCGTCGCCCGGGAACGTGACGCCGAGCTCCCGCTCGATCCGGGAGGCGGTCTCCATCAGGGCCAGCGAGTCGTAGCCGAGGTCCTCGAACGGGGTGTCCAGGGTGTTCTCGTCGAGGACCGGGCCGTCGCCCTCGCCCGCGCAGGCCACCAGGATGCGGCGCAGGTCGGTGACGGTCATGGGAGTGGTCATGGGTCTCTCCTCGGAGGTGTGGTCGGGGGTGGTGCGGGCGCCGCTCAGCGGCCGGGGGCGGTGACGACCAGGGCCGCGTTGAAGCCGCGGTGGCCCCGGGCCAGCACCAGGGCGGCGCGCACCCGCAGCGGGCGGGCCTCGCCGCGCACCAGGTCCAGGCCGTACTCCTGCGGCACGTGGGTGGTGTGGGCGGTCGCCGGGACGACGCCGTCGCGGATCGACAGCAGGGCGAGCGCGGTGTCCACCGGGCCGCCGCCCGCCGCGAGCCGCCCGAACAGCGACTTGGGGGCGGTGACGGGTACGCCGTGCGGGCCGAAGACCGCGGTGATCGCCTCCGCCTCGGCCCGGTCGGCCGCCGGGCTGCCGGCCGCGTCGGCGAACACGACGTCGATGTCGGAGGGGAGCAACCCGGCATCGGCGATGGCCAGTTCGGCCGCGCGCCGCAGCCCCGGCGGCCGGCCGGAGCCGGGCCGGGGGTCGAAGGTCGCCGCGTACCCGGCGAGTTCGCCGAGGACCCGCGGCGCCCCGCGCCGGGCGGCCGAACCGGCGTCCTCGATGACGAGCATGGCGCCGCCCTCACCGGGCAGGTGCCCGGAGGCGTCCCGGTCGAAGGGCAGGAACGCGCGGGTCGGGTCCGACACCGGGCTGGTCCGGCCGCCCGACAGCTGGGCGGCCCAGCCCCACGGGTCGAACGCGGAGTCCACGCCGCCGCTGAGCATCAGCGCGGTGCCCTGGCGGATGCCGCGCCGGGCGTGGCCGAGGGCGTCCAGCCCGCCGGCCTGCTCGCCGACCAGCGCCGCCGAGGGGCCGCGCATCTTGTGGCGGATGGAGATCTGGCCGGTGTTCACGGCGTAGAACCAGGCGAAGGACTCGTAGACGCTGACGAACTCCGGGCCCTGCTTCCACAGCTTCCGGAACTCGCGGTGGGTGAACTCGAAGCCGCCCTGGGCGGTCGAGGTGCAGACGCCCTGCGCGTAGTCGGACAGGCTGTCCGGATCCAACTCCGCGTCCGCCAGGGCCTGTTCGGCGGCGACCAGGGCGTAGCGGGAGGACACGTCGGTCTGCGGGAGCAGTCGGCCCGGCAGCAGGGCCGTCGCGTCGAAGTCGCGGATCTCACCGGCCAGCCGGGTCCGCAGGCCGGTGGTGTCCAGCCGGGTGAGTTCGCCGATGCCGTGCCGGCCGGCCAGTGTGGCGGCCCAGAAGGCCTCGGTGCCGAAGCCGTTGGGGGCCAGCACGGCGAGGCCGGTGACGACGGTGGCGGCGGTGGCGGTGGTGGCGGCGGAGCCGGTGGCGGGGGTGGAGAGGGTGGCGGGGGTGCTCACGCGGCGGACTCCAGACGTCGCAGGACCATCGCGCTCTGGAATCCGCCGAAGCCGCTGCCCACGGTGAGGACGTTGTCCACCCGCAGCTCGCGTGCCGTCAGCGGGACGTAGTCCAGGTCGCACTCCGGGTCCGGGGTGTGCAGGTTCGCGGTCGGCGGGACGACGTTGTGCTCGATCGCCAGGACGGAGGCGGCGATCTCGATCGCGCCGATCGCCCCGAGCGAGTGCCCGATCATGGACTTGATCGAGCTCACCGGCACCTCGTAGGCGTGGGCTCCGAGGCTGCGCTTGAACGCCGCGGTCTCGTGCCGGTCGTTCTGCTTGGTGCCCGAGCCGTGCGCGTTGACGTAGTGCACGCCGGTCGGGTCGAGCCGGGCCTCGTCGAGGGCGAGCCGGATGGCCTCGGCCATCTCGCGGCCGTCCTTCTTCAAGCCCGTCATGTGGTACGCGTTGCAGCGGGTCGCGTAGCCGCCGACCTCGGCGTGGATGTGCGCGCCGCGGGCCAGGGCCGACTCCAGCGACTCCAGTACGAACATCGCGGAGCCCTCGGCCAGCACGAAGCCGTTGCGGGAGTCGTCGAACGGGCGGGAGGCGTGCTCGGGGTCGTCGTTGCGGGGCGTGGTGGCCTTGATGGCGTCGAAGCAGGCCACCACGATCGGCGACACCGGGGTGTCGGCGGCGCCGGCGAGCACCACGTCGGCGGAGCCCTCGCGGATCAGCTGGACGCCGTAGCCGACCGAGTCCAGACCGGAGGTGCAGCCGTCCGAGACCAGGGTGACCGGCCCCTCGGCGCCGACCTCCCAGGCGATCTCGGCCGGCATCGCGCCGGGGCTGAAGTAGTCGAACATGTGCGGGGACAGGTAGTCGTGGTCCACCTGCCAGTCCCGGCCGGCGCCGGACAGCACCAGGTACTCGCGCTCCAGGCTGGTCGCGGCGGCCACCGCGCTGCCGAGGCTCACGCCGATCCGGTGCGGGTCGAGCGAGGCGAAGTCCAGTCCGCTGTCGGCGACGGCCTCGCGGGTGCAGGCGACGGCGAACTGGGTCGCCCGGTCCATCCGGCGCAGCTCGCGCGCCCCCAGGCCCTCCAGCTGCGGGTCGAAGTCGACCTCGCCGGCGATCCGCGAGCGGAACGGGGCCGGGTCGAAGAAGGAGATGCGGCGGGTCGCGGTGCGGCCCTCGGACAGCAGGCTCCAGAACTCCTTGGTCCCGGTGCCGCCCGGTGCCCGCACCCCCATGCCGGTGATCACCACCCTTCGGGTCATCGTCCTGCTCCTTCACGGCCTCGATTGCTGCGGACCATGGACGGTCCTCCTTCCGAATGGGAACGGGCCCGGGGGCCCGTCTTCGGACCCGGGGGCCCTGGAACGGCAACAGCGTGCGAGCGGTGCCTCAAGCGGCACTCGAAGCGGCCTTGACGCCTGGTCAGGCCGAAGGTGCCGGTCCGGGCGCTGTGGCGGTCGTCGAGCCCGGCTCTAGCGGGGGCTGGGAGCTTGGCCGGGCCTGCGCCCGTCGCACGCCCCCGACATCCGTCCGACCACCCCGGGAGCCCGTCATGCCCGCCCAGGACCCCACGCTGGAGGAAGTCGCCGCGGGCGTCTTCGCGTACGTGCAGCCCGACGGCGGCTGGTGCCTGAACAACGCCGGGCTGGTCGCGACGGGGGACGGCGCGGTGCTGATCGACACCGCGGCCACCGAGGCCCGCGCCCTGGCCCTGCGCGCGGCCGTGCTGGGGGTCTGCGCGACGCCGCCGGGGCTGCTCGTCAACACCCACTCGCACGGCGACCACAGCTTCGGCAACGCGCTGTTCCCGGAGGCCGCGGTCGTCTCGCACGAGAACGCCCGGCGGGAGGCGCTCGCCGCCGGACTGCACCTGACCACGCTGTGGCCCGGCGTTTCCTGGGGCGACCTCACCGTGCGGGCCGCCGACCTCACCTTCGCCGGCCGGACCTCACTGCACCGCGGGGACGTACGGATCGAGCTGCTGCACTTCGGGACGGCGCACACCACCGGGGACACCGCCGTCTGGCTGCCCGACCACGGGGTGCTGCACACCGGGGACCTGGTGATGGCGGGCGTCACCCCGTTCTTCCCGATGGGCTCGCTGGCCGGCTCGCTGCGGGCCGTCGAGGAGCTGCGGGCGCTCGGCGCGAGGACCGTCGTGCCCGGGCACGGGCCGGTCGGCGGCCCCGAACTCCTGGACGCCACCGAGGACTACCTGCACTATGTGCGGGACCTCGCGGCCGCGGGCCGCCGGGCCGGCCGCTCGCCGCGGGAGACGGCCGCCGCGCACGGCCCCGGGCCGTTCGCGGCGCTGCTCGACGCGGAGCGCCTGCTGCCGAACCTGCACCGCGCCTACCTGGAGGACGCCGACCCCGGCTCGGAGAGCGCCGTGGACATGGGCGCGCTCTTCGCCGAGATGGTGGAGTACTGCGGCGGACTGCCGGCCTGCCACGCCTGACGGGCCCCGGCCGCGCTCCGCCACCCCGGCAGGTATGCGTGACATGAGCTCAACTATCCTGCTGCCATGGGACCTTTGAAGCCTGATGTAGCGCAGTTGGTGATCGGACTCGTCTGCTTCTTCCTGATCTTCGGGATCCTCGGGGCGGTGCTGCTGCCGCGGATCGAGAAGGTGCTGGGGGAGCGGCGGGACGCCACCGAGGGGGGTGTCGAGCGGGCCGAGGAGGCGCGGGCGGAGGCCCAGCGGATATATGAGGAGTTCCAGGCGGAACTCCTCGCCGCGCGGCACGAGGCGGCGGCGATCCGGCAGACCGCCACCGAGGAGGGGGCGGCGCTGATCGCGCGGCTGCGGGCCGAGGGGCAGGCGCTGCGGGACGGGATGCTGGCCGAGGCGCAGGTGCAGCTGGCGGCGGACCGGGTGCTGGCCGAGGCCGAGCTGCGGGAGGACGTGATCCGGCTGGCCGGGGAGCTGGCGGGGCGGGTGATCGGCGAGCCGGTCGCCGAGCTGCCGCGGACCCGGGCGATCGCCGACGAGTTCTTCGCCGCGCAGGACGCCGGGGCCGGCGCCCGGGCCTGACGCACCTCACGGACTTCCCCGCCGAACGGCCCGGGCCCCCGCTGCGCATGCGTACGCCCGGGCGCGGGGCCGTGCGTAAACGGGGATTTCAGTATGTACCGGCCCTGCGCACGCGTGGTCGAATGACCGGGTAGTCGCTGGTGCCGGGGGCAGGCGGCCGGCCCGGGCGGGGTACCGGAAATCCCGGGGCATCCCTTCGCGCACGGGCCGGAAATACCTCGTCCTGACAGAACCTGGCAGACCGAGGAAAAAGAGGTAACCGTGGCCGAGCATTTCCTTTCCGCCTATCTCACGCCGCCGGGGCCGGGTGCGGTCTTCTCGGTCCGGCACGACCAGAACGTCGCGCTGTGGCGCCGGGACGGGGCGGACGTCGAACTCGTCCGGGTCTGGGAACTGGAGCGGGTCAGCGGGCAGAAGCACCATTTCTGGCCGCTGTACACCGAGGGCCGCTCGGCGGCCTTCCTGTCGGCGCTGCTCGCCGAGGAGGGGCTGACCCTCGACGACGTCACCGCCACCTGGGGCACGCCCGGCCTGCCCAAGGCGCAGCCGGTGCCGAAGCCGGGCGGGGCGGAGGACTTCCCGCTGCACAGCCTGGCGCACCTGTTCAGCGGCGTGCTGCGGGACGTCCCGCTGTTCCGCGAGGGGCAGATCGTCGGCCTGGCGATCGACGCGCTGCCCGACTACGCCCAGGAGAGCCGCCCCAACCCGTACTGGTACGCGGGCTGCGTGGTGAAGCAGGGCCGGATCACCTTCGAGCCGGTGGAGTCCCCCGGGCCGCTGTACACCGCGGCCGAGACGGTGTTCGGGCTGGAGCCGGGCTCGCTGATGGCGCTCGCCTCCGCCTCGACGGCCGCGATCGAGTTCGACGCCGAGGCCGCGATCGCCGGCGTCACCTTCTTCGGCGGCTCGGCGACCCAGCCCTGGAAGGCCGCCCACGACCTGGTGCGCTCGGTGGTGGACGCGGCCGAGGAGCAGCTCGCCGACGCGGAGCTGGACGACTCGCTCAGCCGTGAGGACCACCTGCGCAGCGCCGTGATGAAGGTGATCCAGCGCTGCTGCGAGGGCGTCGCGATCCGCAACGTGGAGCGGCTGCTGGAGGTCGGCGGCATCCGCGCCGAGGACACCCACCTGGCCACCACCGGCGGCTACGCGCTCAACTGCCCCACCAACACCCTGCTGATGGACCGCTTCGGCTTCCGCGGCCTGGTCACCCCGCCGTGCGCCAACGACTCCGGCCAGGGCATCGGCCTGGGCCTGCTCGGCCTGTACGGGGCCGGCGCCCTCGACGGCGCCGGGCTGCGGATCACCTCCCCGTACTACGGCCGGGACGTCCTGGACACCGAGGAGGCGCTGGCCGAGTTCGCGCCGTGGATCGTCTCGGTGACGGACTTCGAGGACGAGCGCTTCGTCGCCGACGTCTCGGACGGCGTGGTCGCCTGGGTGGACGGCCGGGCCGAGCTCGGTCCGCGCGCGCTGGGCCACCGCAGCCTGCTCGGCGACCCGCGGTCGCCGAAGGTCAAGGACCTGCTGAACGAGGTCAAGCGGCGCCAGTGGTGGCGGCCGGTCGCGCCGATGGTGATGGCCGAGCACGCGGGCGACTGGTTCGCCTCCGACCGCGAGTCGCCGTACATGCTGGAGGCCGTGCAGGTCCGGCCGCAGGTGCGGGAGCTGGTGCCCGCGATCGTCCACCTGGACGGCTCGGCCCGGCACCAGACCGTCACCGCGGCGTCCAACCCGCGGCTGCACCGGGCGCTGGACGCCTTCCGGGCCGCGACCGGGGTGCCGATCCTGTGCAACACCTCGCTCAACGACAAGGCCGAGGCGGTCGTCGACCAGGCCGCGCAGGCGCTCAACCTCTGTGTCCGCAAGGGCGTTCCGGTGCTCTACCTGAGCGGGCGGCGGGTCGAGCTGCGGGCCGAGCCGGTGCCGACCGCCGGGGTGCCGGCGCCGGTGGCCCCGACCGAGCCGCGGCCGCGCGCCCTGGAGCACTTCGCCGGGCAGGAGGCGGACCGCGACGCGCTGTGGCAGGGCTGGCTGGACGCCGGCTACACCGTCGAGGGCATGTACCACCTCTCGCGCAGCCACCAGCTGCGCGCCGAGCGGGAGTTGTCCACGCCGGAGCGGGTCAACCTGCTGGCGGCGTACCGGGCGAAGGTGGACCCGTCGTTCTCCGGGCTGGTGGACAACTTCGTCCGTACCCACGGGCCGGGCGGCTCCTTCGTCGACCCGTCCACGCTGACCGGGGCGTTCGGGGTGATCAACCCGCTGCGCAAGGGCCGCTGAGCCGTCGGGGAAAGGGTCGGGGGGTGGGGCTTTTCGAAGCCCCAC
>NZ_JBHZCN010000090.1:0-39707 GCF_042755465.1 Kitasatospora sp. NPDC059160
CAACGGCAGCGCCCAGGAGCCCGCGAAGCCCAGCAGCACCAGCGGGCCGGCCCACGCCGTGGCGTGCATCCAGCGGCCGAACAGGGTGTCGGAGGGCAGCGTTCCCTGCTGGGCGACGGCGGCCACGAACAGCCCGGGCAGCGCCCAACAGGCCAGCACCAGCAGGCGGATCCGCCACTGCGAGACCAGCTTCACCAGCTCGAAGCGGTACACCCGGCCCACCGGCACCCGGCGCGCCCCGGCCCCTGCCGCCGCACCGGCCGCCGTCTCCCCGGCCGTGACCGTGCTCATCGTCCGTCCTCCTGCTGCTCCTCGGTGAGGGCCAGGTACGCGGCCTCCAGCGGCGACACCACGGGGGCGACCTCGCGCACCCGGACGCCCTCCTGCACCAGTCCGTCCACCAGCCGCTCCACGGCCGGCCCGGTGGCGCGCACCACCAGCGCCTCCGTACCGCGCCACGCCCCGGCCCCGTCCAGCACCGTCACCCCGGCCGTCCCGACGGCCACCCGCCGCGCGGCGCCCAGGTCGGAGGTGAGCAGCCGGTGGTCGAGCGCGCGGGTGTCGGCGGCCAACCCGCCCAGCGGGCCGGAGAACCGGACCCGCCCGGTGGCGAGGATCGTCACCTCGGAGCAGAGCGACTCCAGGTCGTCCATCCGGTGGCTGGACAGCACGACGGTCACGCCGTCCTCGGCGAGCCGGCGCAGCGCCCCGTGGACGTGCTGCTGGCCCGCCGGGTCCAGGCCGTTGGAGGGTTCGTCGAGCACCAGCAGCCGCGGCCGGGTGAGCAGCGCGGCCGCCAGGCCGAGCCGCTGGCGCATGCCCAGGGAGAAGCCGCGCACCCGGTCGTCGGCGACGTCCCGCAGCCCGACCTCGTACAGCACCTCGTCGATCCGGCCCGCGCCGGCGTCCTCCCCGCGCAGGGCCGCCAGCGCGGCCAGGTTCCGCCGCGCGGTCAGCGAGGGGTAGAGGCCGGGGCCGTCGACGAAGCCGGCCACGCCGTCCGGTGCCGCGAGCGCCCGGCCGACCGATCTGCCCAGCACCTCCAGCTCGCCCCCGTCGGCGACGGCCAGCCCGAGCAGCAGCCCGAGCAGGGTGGTCTTCCCCGCGCCGTTCGGCCCGGCGAGCCCGTGGATCCGCCCGGGGAGCAGCTCCAGCCCGACCCCGTCGAGCGCCACGACGTCACCGAAGCACTTCGTCAATCCCCGTGCCCGTACGGCAGGTTGCGTGTCTTCCATGGCTCCTTCTCGCAGTCCCCCAGGGAAGGTAGGGGGTTGACGGGGTGGCGTCAGGAGCGCGCGGTTGAACTCCGGGGGAACAGCAGTCCGAGGGGCCTACACGAAGGGGCACATCACCATGTCGTACGACTCCACGCCGGACACCCTCCGGCACAGCCTGCGGGTCGCCGAGCTGATGGGCGAGCTGATCAAGGAGCTGCTCGACCGCTCCGTCCGGCACGACCTGAGCAAGACCCGCGAGCCGGAACGGCCGGTCTACGACGCGGTGGTGCCGCGACTGCGCGCCGCGGCCTACGGCAGCGAGGAGTACCGGGCCCTGGTCGACACGATGGGCGAGGGGCTGCGGCACCACTACGCGCACAACCGCCACCACCCGGAGCACTTCGCCGACGGGATCAACGGCATGACCCTGGTCGACCTGCTCGAAATGCTGGCGGACTGGAAGGCGGCCACCGAACGCACCCCGCACGGCGACCTCGTGGAGAGCCTGGCGATCAACCGCGAACGGTTCGGCATCGCACCGCAGCTGATGGACGTCCTGACGAACACGGCCGGCCACTTCGGGTGGCTGACCGCGGAGCCCGATCCATCCATAACCGGTCAAGGAAGTTACGACATCGAGCCGAATGACTGTGAATGATCTGGATTATCCATGACAAACCAGGGCAGTTGAGCACCAGCGCCTTGACTGCCATGACGGCCTCGCTCAATACTCGTCACCAGTTGAACCGGTGACGCAGAGAGCAGGCGCACCGGACGGACACTCACCAGGAGGCACAGTCATGGCAGTCAGCTACACCGGAACCGTCATCGTGACGGGCGAGGGCCGCAACGGCGGGCACGTCGCCTCCAGCGACGGCAGCCTCACCACCTCGCTCGCCGTCCCGAAGGAGCTGGGCGGCGCCGGCGGCGCCACCAACCCCGAGCAGCTGTTCGCCGCCGGCTGGGGCGCCTGCTTCCTGGGCGCCGTCCGGCGCGCCGCCGCCGACCGCAAGGTCCGGCTGACCAGCACCTCCATCGCGGTCGGGACCACGCTGACCCACGGGGACGACGGGGAGTTCGGCCTGAGCGCCGTCCTCACCCTCGAACTCGGCGGCGTGGACCAGGAGACGGCCACCGAGCTGGCCCACGCGGCACACCGGATCTGCCCGTACTCCAAGGCGACCCGGGGCAACATCCCGGTGACCGTGCAGGCGACCGCGGTGACCGGCTGACGCCACCGGCACGGGTCGCGTCCGGGCCCCGACCGGACGCGCAAACGCCGAACCCCCGCCCGGTGGCCGCAGCAGCGGCCGGGGCGGGGGCGGAGGACCAACCCTGCGGCGGGGCGTCAGTCGTCGGCACCGCCGTGCTGGCGGGCCCGGTAGGACGCGGCCTTGACCCGGTTGCCGCAGGTCCGCATGGCACACCACTCACGCCGGTGGCCGCGGGAGCGGTCCAGGTAGACCTGGGTGCACTCCGGCCGGGCACACTCCCGCAGCAGTGCGGCGTCGTCGCCGCCGAGGATCTCGACGGCCTCCCGGGCCAGGGCCGCGAGGCCCTGGGAGACGGATCCGCTCCTGGTCGCCCCGGTGGCGTGCAGGCGCAGCGTCACCGGCAGTCCGGCCGCGTGCCGGTTCAGCTCGGCGATCGCCCGGGCCGGCATCGGCTGCCCGTCCAGCCGGGCGGCCACCAGGGCGTAGATCGACTCGCGCAGGTCGACCGCGATGTCGAGGTCGGTCTCGTCGGCACCGGCGCCGCCGTCGAACATCCCGGACTCCACGAACCAGGCGTCGAGTTGCTCGGGGGCGGCCAGCTTCTCCAGCGGCGCGGCGTTGCGCCGGGCGCGCAGCGTGCCGACGAAGTCGAGGGGCAGGGTCCCGCAGGGGAAGGCGTGCATCACGTCACCATACTGACCAGTCACCGCCCCGAACGCAATGCCCGGCGCACTCCCCTGAGCCTTCCCGGGTCTCCGGGGGACTTCCCGACGGCGATGCGCCGCGTCGCCCGCTCCATCACTGTCCAGACCAGTAACGTTCCGCCCGGGTCCGGTTCCCGTACCGGCCCCGCAGCTTCCGGAGGGCAACTCATGATCGACAGGCGCAGCTTCCACAGGACCGTCGGACTCGGCGCCGGCGCGGCCGCCCTCGCGCTGGCCGGCCTGCCGGGCACGGCCGGCGCCGCCCCCGCACCCACCCGCGGCCGCTCCGGCCCGGCCCCGGTGGTACCGACGATCACCCCCGGCACCCACACCACCTTCCCGGTGCTGCGCCAGGCCACCGCCGGCGTGCTCGACGTCGGCTACGCCGAACTCGGGCCCGCCGACGGGCCGGTGGTGCTCTGCCTGCACGGCTGGCCCTACGACATCCACAGCTACCTGGACGTCGCCCCGCTGCTCGCCGACCTCGGCTACCGCGTGATCGTCCCCTACCTGCGCGGCCACGGCAGCACCCGCTTCCGCTCCGCGCGCACCGTCCGCAACGGCCAGCAGTCGGCCATCGCCCGGGACATCATCGCGCTGCTGGACGCGCTCCGGATCGACCGCGCCGTGGTCGCGGGCTTCGACTGGGGCGCACGGACCGCCGACATCCTGGCGGCCCTGTGGCCCGAGCGGGTCAAGGCCCTGGTGTCGGTGACCGGTTACCTCATCACCAACCGCGACGCCCAGCGGAACCCGATCGCACCGGTCACCGAGCACGCCTTCTGGTACCAGTACTACTTCGCCACCGACCGCGGCGAACGCGCCATGCAGGACCCGAAGCTGCGGCACGACCTCGCCCGGGAGGTCTGGCGGACCGCCTCCCCCACCTGGAACTTCGACGACGCCACCTTCGAGCGCACCGCGGCCGCCTTCGAGAACCCCGACTACGCCGCGATCGTGGTCCACAACTACCGCTGGCGGCTGAGCCTGGCCGACGGCGAGCGCCGCTACGACCACGACGAGCACCTGCTGGCCCGCAAGCCGACCATCCAGGTGCCGACCGTCACCCTCGACCCCGCGCTGGACCCGTTCACCCCCGCCCCCGGCGACGGCTCCTCGTACCGGTCCATGTTCACCGGCCCGTACGAGCACCGGACGCTGCCCGGCATCGGCCACAACCTCCCCCAGGAGGCGCCGACGGCCTTCGCCCAGGCCGTCGTCGACGCCGACCGGCTCTGACGCCGAGTCCCGCGCCTCGCGCCGGAAAAACGAACGGCGCGGGGCGAAGCGGACTGCTACGCTGGCGAACGACCTACCCCCCTACGAGGAGTGCAGCAGACATGGCGGGTGACGACGACATCTCCGGGTGAGTCCCGGGCTTCTTGACCGTTGCGGGCGCAGGGCGCCCAGTGCAGCGGTCGGAATCGTCGTACCCAGTCCCCCTGTCTCATCCGGGCCGGACTCGTCTCCGCCCGCTCACTTCCAGGTAGTCCTCCATGTCTTCTGCGTCCTCTGCGTCCTCCGCGTCCGTCGTCGGCTCCCAGCTGTCCTTCTCCTGGCCGGACGACACCCCCGTGTTCCACGACCTCTCCTTCTCCGTCGGCACCGGCCGCACCGGCCTGGTCGCGCCCAACGGCTCGGGCAAGAGCACCCTGCTCAAGCTGATCGCCGGTCAACTGCGCCCCTCCAGCGGGTCGGTGACGATCAACGGCACGGCCGCCTACCTCCCGCAGGACCTCCCGCTCACGGCCGGCCTCACGGTCGCCGAAGTGCTCGGCGTGGCCGGGGTGATCCGGGCCATCGACGCGGTGGAGTCCGGGGACGTCGCCGAGGAGCACTTCACCACCATCGGTGACGACTGGGACATCGAGGAGCGCTCCCTCGCCCAGCTCGAACGCCTCGGCCTCGGCGCGCTGCCGCTGGACCGCCGACTGGGCACCCTCAGCGGCGGCCAGGTCGTCCGACTCGGCCTCGCCGCCCAGCTGTTGAAGCGACCGGACGTCCTGCTGCTCGACGAGCCCACCAACAACCTCGACCTCGGTGCCCGGCACCGCCTGTACGACGCGCTGGAGGACTTCAACGGCTGCCTGCTGCTGGTCAGCCACGACCGCGCCCTGCTCGACCGGATGCACCGCATCGCCGAACTCGACTCGCACGAACTGCGCCTCTACGGAGGCGACTTCACCGCGTACGAGGAGGCGGTCCAGGCCGAGCGGGAGGTCGCCGAGAAGAACGTCCGCAACGCCGAGCAGGACCTCAAGCGCGAGAAGCGCGAGATGCAGCAGGCCCGGGAGCGCGCCGAACGCCGGGC
This sequence comes from Kitasatospora sp. NPDC059160, assembly GCF_042755465.1. NCBI lineage: Bacteria > Bacillati > Actinomycetota > Actinomycetes > Kitasatosporales > Streptomycetaceae > Kitasatospora > Kitasatospora sp. NPDC059160. The sequence continues at coordinate 5,447 of NZ_JBHZCN010000090.1, forward strand.
CGGCAACGCCGCGCGCAACCTCAAGAACGCCGGGCTGCCCCGGATCTTCGCCGGGAACATGAAGCGCGGCGCCCAGGAGTCGGCCGGGCGCTCCGGCCAGGTGCACTCCGCCCGGGTCGACGAGGCCAAGGCCCGGCTGGACGAGGCCGGGCGCGCCGTGCGCGAGGAGCAGCGGCTCACCCTCGACCTCTCCGGGACCAGGGTGCCCAGCGGGCGCGACCTCTTCATCGGCGAGCAGCTCCAGGTCCGGCGCGACGGCAGCCCGCTGTTCGCGGACGGCGGGATCGACCTGACCGTCCGCGGCCCGGAGCGGATCGCCCTCTTCGGCGCCAACGGCGCGGGGAAGACGACCCTGCTGCGCCTGCTCGTCGGGGACCTCGCCCCGGACGAGGGCCAGGTCAAGCGCGCCGACGGCCGGGTCGCCTACCTCTCCCAGCGGCTGGACCTGCTGGACCAGGACCGCACCGTGGCGGAGAACTTCGCCGCCGCGGCGCCGGAGCGCCCCGAGGCCGAGCGGATGAACATCCTCGCCCGCTTCCTGTTCCGCGGCGCCCGCGCCCACCTGCCGGTGCGGGCGCTGTCCGGCGGCGAGCGGCTGCGCGCCACCCTGGCCTGCGTGCTGTGCGCCGAGCCCGCACCGCAGCTGCTGCTGCTCGACGAGCCGACCAACAACCTCGACCTGGTCAGCGTCGGGCAGCTGGAGGGCGCCCTCAACTCCTACCAGGGGGCGTTCCTGGTGGTGAGCCACGACGAACGCTTCCTGGCCGGCATCGGCGTCGACCGCTGGCTGCGGCTGGCGGACGGCACGCTGACCGAGACCGGCGCCCCGACCGCCTGAGGCCCGCTCCCCCGCGGCGGCCGGCGGGGCCGCGCCGAGCCCCGCCGGCCGCCGGGCCGTTGCCCTCCGGGCGTCGCGCACCCCCGAGGCGGCCCCAACGCGGTTCACCGCCGGGGCACCCGGGGCGCCGGCGCCCCTGCCGAGCGGAGCCTGGCCTCGGTGAGGGCGGTCAGCCGGGCCGCGCTCGGGGTCTGGTCCTCGCGGTGGCGGTCGATCAGCCGGTACTGGGTGGCGGCCCTGCTCCAGGCCTCCAGACCGGCCGGATCGGCCAGCAGCGCGGGGTTGGCGAGGTAGCGCTCGGCCATGGCGTCGGCGAGTTCCTCGATCCTCGGATCGTCCGGCTCCCAGCCCTCGGCATCCCAGGCCCGCTGGGCCAGGTCGACGAAACCGGGGTCGTCCAGCTGTCGTTCGAGCTGGGCGAGGAAGGCGTCGAAGCCGCCGGGCACCAGCACCCGGGCGAGCACCAGCGCCTCGCGCTGCCCGGCCACGTAGTCCGGGCCGAAGCCGAGTCCGGCCATCCGGTCCAGGACGGCGCAGGCGCGGTCGGACAGCAGGGCCCGGTCGCCCTCGGCCAGCCGGTGCAGCGTGGCGCGGCGCTCCTCCAGTTCGGCGATCCGCTCGGCCAGCCGTCGTCGGACGTCGGCCAGGGCGGCGGTGAACTCCTCGGGCCCGGCGTCGAGCAGCGGCCCGACCTCGGCCAGCGGGACCCCGGCGGTGGCCAGCGTGCGCACCTGCACCAGGCGCAGCAGGTGGTCCGAGCCGTACCGCCGGTAGCCGGAGCCGTCCCGCGGCGGCTCCGCCACCAGCCCGTGCTCGTGGTAGTGCCGCACCGTCTTCACCGAGACGCCGAGGAAGGACGCCGCCTGACCGATCGTGACTCCGCTCATCATGCGCCAAGTCTCCCGTGCGATCGGGCCCGGGCCCGGCGGCCGGCGGTCGGCCGGTCAGCCCGCCGACCCGGTCGGCCCGGCCGGCCCGGCCTGCTCGCCGCCGAACACCGCGCCCACCAGCAGCTGTTGGGCCCGCTGGAAGCCCGCGGCGACGGACATCTCCGGGTCGTCCACGAAGTTCAGACCGGCTGTCAGGACCCGGCTCCCGTCGGCGGAGCCGTACATCAGCGCCGCCGAGCCGATGGTGGCGCCGTTGTGGTGGTAGATCGTGCCGCCGGCCGGGCCGAGGTCCTGGGCGAACAGGCCGAGGCCGTAGCCGGCCCGCTCCTCCGGGGTGCGCATCTCGGCCAGCGGCCCGGCGGGCAGCAGTCGGCCGCCCATCAGCGCGGCGAAGTAGGTGTGCAGGTCCTGGGTGGTCGAGATCATGTCGCCACCGGCCGCGACCCAGCTGGGGTCGTGCCGGGTGACGTCGACCGTGCGCTCCTGCCCGCCGTCCCGGTAGCGGTAGTAGCCGTGGTGGTGCGGCTCGGGGAGCTCGGGCGAGCTGCCCGGCGCCACGGTGCCGGTCAGCCCCAGCGGGGCCAGCACGAGCCGCCGCAGCTCCTCGGCGAACGTCCGGCCGGTGGCCCGTTCGATCACCAGCCGGGCCAGCACGTAGTTGGTGTTGGAGTAGCTCCAGCCCTCCCCCGGCGCGAACCTCGGCGCCCGGGACAGCGCCAGCCGGACCAGTTCCTCGGGCCGGTAGGTGTGGAAGCGCAGGTCCACCCAGTCCTTGCCCCGCCAGGGGACGCCGGGCTCGACCGTGCCGTCCGCCAGCAGCTCGCCGGTGTGGCTGAACACGCCGCTGGTGTGCTGGAGCAGCATCCGTACGGTGATCCGGTGGTCCAGCCCGAGTTCGGGCAGGTAGTGGTCGGCGGGGGTGTCCAGGCCGATCCGGCCCTCGGCGACCAGCAGCAGCACGGTGGTGGCGACGAAGCTCTTGGTGCTGCTGCCGATCCGGAAGTGCCCGTCGGTCAGCGCCGGGGCGTCGCCGCCCCGTTCGCGCACTCCGGCGCCGCCGGCCCAGCTGCCCCGTTCGTCGCTCACCCGCAGCTGCACGCCGAGGAAGCCGGAGCCGGCCAGCTCCTCGATCGCCCGCCGCAGTTCCGGTCGGTCCTGCCCCTGGTCGGGGTCGGCGGACCGGTCAGGGTGGGTGGTGGTCATGGGTGCTCCCCGGTGTTCGTCGTGCCCGGACCGCGGTCCGGCTGCTACGACGAATCTCCACCCTGCCCCAGGGGCGGGCTCAAGCGTGATCCGGCTCACAGCGGCGCTGCGCACCGCGCCGGGGACTGGCCGGTGACTCAGCCGGTGACCTCGATCGTCACGTCGTAACTGCGCTGGTTCGGCGTGCAGTTGAGGGCTTCGCCGCAGACGGTGCGGGAGGCGGTCAGGTGGGCCGTGCCCGCCGTACGGGCGGTGAAGGAGGTGGTGACGGTGCCGCAGCCGCCGCCGGGGCGGCAGGAGGGGGACGGCGCGGTGGTCGGGGAGCCGAGCGGGGAGAGCACCTCGGGGGCGGAGCTGGTGGCGGCGGACCAGTACGTCCCCTGGAGTTCGACCGCGACGGTGGCCCCGACGGTCGCCTTCACCGTGGTGTGGTTGGCCTTCTCGTCGGCGGTCACGGCGGCCGGCTTGATCGTGACCAGGGCCGTGGGGGACGCCGGGGCGGGCGCGCCGGTGGAGCCGCAGCCGGTCAGGGCCAGCAGGGCGGCGGCGCAGCCGAGGGCGAGGGTGAGGGGTCTGCCGAGATTCACGGGGGTTCCTCCGGGTCGGGGTGGAAGCGGTGGTGGTTCGACGCGCGGGACGCCGGATCGGATCCCCCCGAATGCGGAAATACCGCACCGGGGCGGGCGCGAGGCCCACCCCGGTGCGTCGAGCCGAGGCGATCGTCAGGAGACGGTCACGTCGTCGTAGTAGGTGTAGGTCGGGTCACCCGGGTAGTTGTCGTCGTGGTTGCTCAGGGTGAGGGTGTACGAGTGGCCCGGGGTGACGGCGGCCGTCTTGTTGGTCCAGCTGCCGGTGGTGGTGCAGGTCTTGGCGAGGACCGTGGTGGTGGTGCCGGTGGTGTTGTCCTTCAACGTGGCGGTGGCCCAGTCGTAGGTGACCGTGTCGTCGCAGGTGTTGCTGTACCAGAAGGACAGCTTGCTGGAGCCGGTCGGGGCGGTGAAGGTCTGGGCGACGGAGGAGTCCCCGGTCGGGTTGGTGGAGCCGACCATCGCGCCGTAGCTGCCGCTGTGCGCCGCGCCCGTGGTGGCGGAGGTGGTACCGGCGGCGGTCCAGCCGCTCAGGCTGCCGGTCTCGAAGCCGCCGTTGGTGACGGCGTTGCCGCCGCCGGAGCCGCCGGACTCGGTCCAGCTGAACGTGGTGCTGCCCGCGGCGCCGGTGGTGTCGGTCGCGGTGACCGTCACGTTGGCGGTGCCGGCGGCGGTCGGGGTGCCGGAGATCAGGCCGGTCGAGGAGTTGATCGACAGGCCGGCGGGCAGGCCGGTGGCCGAGTAGGTCAGGGTCTGGCCGGAGGCCGAGTCGCTCGCGCCGATCTGCAGGCTGGCCGCCGTGCCGACGGTGCCCGACTGGTTGCCCGGGTTGGTCACCGTGACGGTGTTGGTGGTGCCGCCGCCGTGGTTCAGGATGGCGTGGGTGATGGCGCAGGAGTTGGTGTCGTTCGACCAGCTGGCCTGCTCGGCGAAGGTGCCGTAGGAGCCGAAGGAGACGTTGGCGGCGCCACCGGTCGAGCCGGGCTGGATCCAGGCGCACTCGTCCGAGTTCTCCTGGCCGTTGTACGAGCTGCCGGAGACGTGGTTGGTCCAGCCGCCGGCCGGGTTCTGGTCGGACATCATCTCGTGCCACTCGTGGCCGAGGGTCATCGTGAAGCCGTCCAGCGTGCCGGGCGAGTTGACGAAGCCGACGCCGCAGCTGCTGCCCTGGTCGATGTTGTACGGCTGGTTGGAGAAGGCGATGTCGCCGTAGGGCGAGCTGGCCGCGCCGCCGTTGAGGGTGGTGTCACCGTTCCAGTCGTGCCAGGCGCAGTACCCGGTGGTGGGGTTCTGGTAGTCGTCCGGGTTGGTGCCGTGCGGCGACAGGACGATGTAGTACGCGTCGCGGTTGGCGGCGGCCGTGGTGTTGCCGAAGTGGCCGGCGGCCTTGACGGCCTCCTGGGCCAGCTGGTTGCCGCTGGCCGAGGCGGGCGAGGCGGCCGCGTTGTCGTACCAGACGCCGGAGAGCACGCCGCCGCTCTGGTACGGGATGAAGTTGGCGTTCGACGGGCAGCTGACCGCGCCGGAGGCGACGTTGGGGCCGTCGCACCACTGGGTCAGGTCGGCCGACCAGGTCTCGCCGTTGGTGCCGATGCCCTTGAACATCTGCTGGGTGGCACCGGCCGCGCCGGCCGAGTCGCCGGAGAACTTGGCGTTGCCGTTGGCGTCGGTGCTCTGGGTGCCCCACTGGGTGCCGTAGAAGACCAGGTAGACCTTGGAGTGGCCGCTCTGCACGCCGATGCCGTCGACGCCGCCGCCGTAGGAGAGCGTCTCCTGGCCGGTGGCCGCCGCCTGGTTGTGGGCGGCCATCCACTCCTTGTACTTCTTCTGCTGCTGCTTGCCCATCACCGCGCCGTGGCGATACGGGTGGCCGTTCTGGGGGCTCCAGGGGTTGAACTCGTTGTTGACGCTGCCCGAGGAGCTGGAGATGTCCTGGGCGGCGGCCGGTCCGGCCGCGCCGGCGAGACCGGCGGCGGCGAGCGCGATGGACGCCAGGCCGGTGAGCGCCGCGTTCTTCGCGCGCCGCATTCTGGGGGAGTGACCCATGGGGTGAGGGTGCCTCTCTGCTTACCGATCGCCCGTTGCGGCCGGGGGGCCGCGAACGATCCCTTTGTGGGGAAGGAGCAGCAGGCGGAATCCACCGAGCGCCGAATCCGGTTCTATCTTCCGGACAGCCGGAATTGACGGTCTCTCGGTGGGGCCAGCTGCTTGGGGATGAAGGAAAGCAGAGTTGATGAACGGTGGTCAACGGCTGCGGGTAAGGAAACATTAAGAACGGCGTCCGGGCAGGTGAAGGGAGTGATGGGAAGTCAATTCGCCGCCCTTCGCATTCACTGAATATCGCTCGGAAGACTGTTTCGACATTCGGTGAAACGTCACCGTTTCAACATTGCAGCTTTTTCGGAACCAGCTGTCGCACAACACCTGTCACAACCGCCCGCCGGCGCTGTCCGCCGACAGCCGCTGGGCCAGGTACACCGGGACGACGGAGAGCAGCACCAGCACCGCCGCCACCACGTTCACCACCGGGGCCTGGTTGGGGCGCGCCAGGTTGGCGTAGATCCAGACCGGCAGGGTCTGGACGGTCGGACCGGCCGTGAAGGTGGTCACCACGATCTCGTCGAAGGACAGCGCGAAGGCCAGCAGGCCGCCCGCGAGCAGGGCCGACCGCACCGCCGGGAAGGTGACGTACCGGAAGGTCTGGAAGGTGTGGGCGCCGAGGTCCGCCGAGGCCTCCTCGGCCGAGGGGGCCAGCCGGCGCAGCCGGGCGAGGACGTTGTTGAAGACCACCACCACGCAGAAGGTGGCGTGCCCGATCACCACGGTGAGCAGGCCGAAGCCGATGCCGGCCGGGCCCAGCACCGTGCGGAACGCGGCGTTGAGCGCGATGCCGGTGACGATGCCGGGCAGCGCGATCGGCAGGATCACCAGGAAGGACACCGCCTGGCGGCCGAAGAACCGGTACCGCTGGACGGCGAAGGCCGTCATGGTGCCCAGGACCAGCGCCACCAGGGTGGCCCCCGCCCCGGCCTGCAGCGAGGAGACCAGGGCGCTGCGGGCGCCCTCGGACTGCCAGGCCCGGACCCACCACTCGGTGGTGAACCCGGTCGGCGGCCAGGCGAAGGAGCGGTCCCGGTTGAACGAGTTGACCAGCACCAGCAGCAGCGGCAGGTAGACGACGGCGAGGCCGAGGAAGGTGGCCGCGCGCAGCGCGATCCGGGTGCGGCGGGAGAGGATCACGGGGGTACGCCTCCGAAGGGGTCCTACAGCGAGTCCAGGGCGCCGGTGCGGCGCACGGCGAGCAGGTAGCCGACGATCATCACCACCGGGACGCAGGACAGCGCGGCGGCCAGCGGCAGGTTGAGCGTCACGTTGTCGGCGATCGCGGTGCCCAGCACCTGGGTCTTGCCGCCGACGATCCGTACGGTGATGTAGTCGCCCAGGCTGAGCGAGAAGGTGAACACCGACCCGGCGAACACCGAGGGCAGGACCAGCGGGAGGACCACCGAGCGGAAGGTCCGCCAGGCGGAGGCGCCCAGGTCGGCGGAGGCGTCGAGCAGGTTGCCGGGCAGGTTGTCCAGTCCGGCGTAGACCGGCAGGATCATGTACGGCAGCCACAGGTAGGCGAGGACCAGGATCACCGCCGTGGTGCCGTACCCCGGGCTGGACAGCCCGAACGGGGCGCCGAGCCGGTCCAGCACGCCGCCCTGGCCGAGGATGACCCGCCAGGCGTAGGCCTTCACCAGGTAGCTGGCCCACAGCGGCGTCAGGACGGCCACCACCAGCAGCTTGCGGGTGCGCGGCCGGGCGATCCGGGCCATGTAGAAGGCCATCGGGAAGGCCACCACGGCGTCGATGACGGTGACGGCGGCGGCGATGCCGAGCGTGCGCAGGGCGATCGTCCGGTAGACCGGCTCGGTGAGGACGGTGTGGAAGTTGGCGGTGTTCCAGACCCGGACGAGGTCGTAGGTGAAGTCGTCGACCGCCCAGAAGGCCGAGAGCAGCAGGACGGCCAGCGACCCCAGGTAGGCGAGCAGCAGCCAGGCCATCGGGACGGACAGCAGCAGCGCCAGCCGCAGCCCGGCGTGCCGGTGCAGTACGGAGGCGGCCCGCCGCACGCCGCCCCGCCGCGGCTGCGGTGCCGGGGCGGGTGCGGCGGCCGTGCCGGTCGGGCCGGTCGCCGGGCCGGTCGTGCCGGTCGCGGTCATCAGCCCTTGATCTCGGTCCAGGCGGACGTCCAGGCGGCGTAGTCGGTGCAGGCCACCGTGCGGCCGTCCAGGCAGCTCTTGACCGGGGTGGTCCAGTAGTACACGTCCTTCCAGTAGGCCTCGTCGGCGGCGTGGAAGGTGGTGCAGAAGCCCTTGTCGGTGGTCAGGTCGCAGGCCTTGGAGTTGGCCGGCGCCTCGCCGAACCACTGGGCGACCTGGGCGTTCGCGGTCGGCGAGACGATCCAGTTCATCCACTGGTAGGCGCAGTTGGGGTGGGCGGCCTTGGCCGACACCATCCAGGTGTCGGACCAGCCGGTGGCGCCCTCCTTCGGCAGCACGGCCTTGACCGGCGCCTTGTCCGCCTGGGCCAGGTTGGCGATCACCTGCCAGCTGGTGCCGACCACGGTGTCCCCGGTCTTGAAGGAGTTCTCCGACTTCTGGAAGTCGCTCCAGTACTCGCCGATCGCCTTGTGCTGGGTCTTCAACAGGTCGACGGACGCCTTGAGCTGGGTCGCGTCCAGCGCGTACGGGTTGGTGATGCCGAGTTCCGGCTTCGTCTTCATCAGGTAGAGCGCGGCGTCGGCGATGTAGATCGGGGAGTCGTAGGCGGTGACGTGGCCGGCGTAGGGCGCGGCGCCGTCGAAGACCACGCTCCAGGAGTCGGGGGCCGGGGTGACCTTGTCGGTGCGGTACATCAGCAGGTTGGCGCCGCGGCCGTGCGGGATGCCGTACATCTGGCCGTTCACCGAGTTCCAGGGCTGGTTCTTGAGGCCGTCGAAGACGTCCGCGTAGTTCTGCACCAGGGCGGTGTTGACGGGGGCGACGTCACCGGCGGCGATCAGTCGCAGGGTCGCGTCGCCGGAGGCCGAGACGGCGTCGTACTGGCCGGTCTTCATCAGCGAGACCATCTCGTCGGAGGTCCCGGCGATCTTCGCGTTGACCTTGCAGCCGGTCTGCTGCTCGAAGGGGTGGACCCAGTCGACGCCCTTGTCGTCCGAGCCGTCCTCGGCGTACCCGGCCCAGGCGACCAGGTTCACCTGGCCCTCCCCGGCGCCCAGGGACTGGAGCATCGGCAGCTTCGGCGGGTTCAGCCCGTGCGAGCCGTTCGCGGCGCCCGTGCCGCCGCTGCTGCTGCCGCACCCTGCGGCGAGCAGGACGGCGGCGGTGGCGGCGGCCGCGGCGCGGGCGATCAGGGGGATGCGCATGGCGGGGTGTTCCGTTCTTCGGTGAGGGGGTGGGGGTGGGTCAGGAGCCGACCCGGACGGTGTGCCGGCGCTGCCAGGCGAGGACGACCTCGGCGCCGCGGTGGCGCAGGACGTCGGCGGAGCCCTCGTCGACGTTCTGCCGGACGGCGGTCAGCCGCCCGCCGGCCTCCAGGTCGACCAGGAAGCGGGTGTGGCCGCCCGCGTAGACGACCTCGGCGACCCGCCCGGTGGCGGACAGCTCGTCCGGCCCGGCCGGGTCGTCCGGGTGCGCTATCCGGATCTTCTCCGGGCGGACGCTGAACAGCCCGGCCTCGCCCACCACCTGCTCGGCGGCCGGGCCGTCCAGCAGGTTGGAGGTGCCGACGAAGCCGGCCACGAAGGCGGTGGCCGGGTGCTCGTACACCTCGGCGGGCGGGCCGACCTGCTCGATCCGGCCCGCGTTGAACACCGCGACGCGGTCGCTCATCGTCAGGGCCTCGTCCTGGTCGTGGGTGACGAACACGAAGGTGATCCCGACCTCGCGCTGGATCCGCTTGAGCTCGGCCTGCATCTCGTGCCGCAGTTTCAGGTCGAGCGCACCGAGCGGCTCGTCCAGCAGCAGCACCTTCGGGCGGTTCACCAACGCCCTGGCCAGCGCGACGCGTTGGCGCTGGCCGCCGGAGAGCTGGGCCGGGCGGCGGCGCTCGAAGCCCTCCAGCCGGACCATGGCGAGCGCCGCACGCACCCGCTCGGCCCGTGCGGGCTTCGGCACCCGGCGGACCATCAGGCCGTAGCCGACGTTCTGCTCGATCGTCATGTGCGGGAACAGCGCGTAGTCCTGGAACACCGTGTTGACGTCCCGGTCGAACGGCGGCAGGCCGGTGACGTCGGCGCCGCCCAGCAGGACCCGGCCGGAGCTCGGGGCCTCGAAGCCGGCGATCATGCGCAGCACGGTGGTCTTCCCCGAGCCGGAGGGCCCGAGCATCGCGAAGAACTCGCCCTCGCCGATGTCCAGGTCGACGCCGTCGACCGCGCGGACCTGGCCGTCGAAGGTCTTGGCCAGCCCTTCGAGCCGGACCGCGCCGGGGGCCGGCTCCGGTCGGGGTGGACGGTCGTGGCTGCTCAACTCCGGTGGCCCTTCTGGCTGGTACGACAAGCGGACGGTACGGACGGGTTGTCGTGTCGGTTCGCACGGAACCCTAGGAAGGGATCACCCCGCCCGGCTATGGACGCCCGCACGGTCTTCCGTCGGCGAGTTGTGCGGCGCTACAGTCCGGCGCATGCCGGTGACGCTGCGCGATCTGCTTCGGGAAGAGGGCCTCGGCCTGCGACTGTGCACCGGCACGGCCGGGCTCGACCGGGTCGTGCGCTGGGTCGCGGTGACCGAACTCGCCGACCCGACGGAGTGGTTGACGGGCGGCGAGCTGCTCCTCACCACCGGCCTGCGGCAGCGCGGCGCCGCCGCGCAGACCGCCTTCGTCCAACGGGTGGCGGCCGCCGGCGCCTCGGGGATCGGCTTCGGCACCGGACTGAGCCACCCCGCCGTGCCCCGGGCCACCGTCGCCGAGGCCGAACGGCAGGGCCTGGCGGTGCTGGAGGTCCCGTACGAGACGCCGTTCATCGCGGTGAACCGGCTGGTCGCCGAACGGATCACGGCCGAGGACCACAGCGCGCAGCGGCGGCTGGTCGACCAGCACGACCTGCTGGTCCAGGCGCTGCTCGGCGGCGAGGGCCTGACCGCGCTGCTGCGGGTGCTGCGGCGGGCCACCGGCTCGGAGGTCGCCGTGGTGGACCGGCACGGGGTGGTGCTGGCCGCCAGTCCGGAGCGGTCGGAGGCGCTGTTCGCGGAGCTGCGGGCGGCCGGGCGGCCGGAGCACCTGGCCGCCGGGCGGACGGGCGCGGAGGTGCCCGGCGGCGCCGGGCCGCTGCGGCTGCCGGTGCAGGTCGACGGCGCGGTCGCGGCCTTCCTCTGCCTGCGCTCGGCGGGCCCGGCGGCGGACGTCCTCCCGTACGCCGTCCGGCTGGTCGGGCTGGAGCTGGCCCGCCGTCAGGCCCACCTGGCCGGGCGGCGGGAGCTGGTCGGCCAGGTCGTCGAGGACATCGTGCGGGACGTGATCGCGCCGGCCACCGCCGAGCGCCGGCTCGCCGCGTTCGGGCTCGACCCCCGGGCCGCCCACCGGGTGGTGCTGGGCCGGCTGGCGCCGGAGGGGGCCGGGTCCGGGTCCGGCTCTGGGGCCGGGGCCGGGGCGCAGGCGGACGGGCGGGCCGCGGACGGACGCGGCGGGCCGGAGGCGGACCGGCGGCTCGCCCGGCTGCCCTGGCTGCCGGCGGAGCACCCCGACTCCGCCGAGCCGGTGCTCACCGCCGTCGTCAACCGGTACCTGGTGGCGGTGCTCCCCCGCTCCGCGCCGGTCGACGACCTGGCCCGGCGCCTCGGCACCGCGCTCTCCGGCCTGGACACCCGCGCGGCGGTCGGCGTCGGCGGCTGCTACCGGGGCGTCGACGGGCTGCGCTGGAGCTGGTTCGAGGCCCAGGCCGCCCTCGCCAAAGGCCCCGGGGTGCACGGCGGCGACCCGCTCAACCTGCCCCGCCTGCTGCTGTCCAGCCCCGACCTGCCGTTGAAGCAGCTCGCCGCCGAGGTGCTGCGCCCGCTCACCCGCTTCGACGAGGCCAACCGCGCCGACCTGGTCACGACCCTGCACGCCTACCTGGCGGCGGACTGCTCGGTGCAGGCGGTCGCCGACCGGCTGTACGTCCACCGCAACACCGTCCGCTACCGGCTGGACCGGATCGAGCGGCTCACCGGCCGCTCCCTGGCCTCCATGCAGGACCGCTTCCAGCTCTGGCTGGCCCTGCTCGCCGCCTACCCCGAACGCCAACCGGCCGTGCAGCCGCAGGACTGACCCCAACGCGCCGGCACCCCGCCAGCGGTGGGGACCCGATCGGGTGAGCCCGGTCCGCCGCCATCACCCGGACGGGTGACTGCCCGGTGGTGCGGGCCGGGAGCCGGGTGGCAGGGTGGGGGCGCCCGTCCGTCGGCGGGCGGCGAGGGATCGGAGCCGACCGTGGGTCCACGGCGAAGCAGGCGCAGCGGCAGTCGCGGCGGAGCGGGCCACGCGCTCGTGCTCGGTGCGGGGATCAGTGGCCTGTGCGCCGCCCGGGCCCTCTCCGGGTTCTTCGAGCACGTCACCGTCGTCGAGCGGGACACCTACCCGCAACCCCCCGACGTCCGGCGCGGCGTCCCGCAGGGGGCGCACGTCCACTCGCTCACGCCGGGCGGCGCGCAGGTCCTGGCGGAGCTCTTCCCGGGATTAGTCGAGGAGTTGGCGGCCGACGGCGGCACCCTGGCCGGGGCCCTGGACGAGCTCGACATCGTCTTCTTCGGGTCGCGCCTACGGCAGGTGCCGCTCGGCCGGGTGCTCCAGGTGAGCCGGCCCTTCCTGGAGGACCGGCTGCGCGAGCGGGTCCGCGCGCTGCCCGGCGTCACCCTGCGGTCGGGGCTGGAGGCCACCGCCCCCATCACCGCCGCCCCCATCACCGCCGACCCGATCACCGCCGGTCCGGCCCGGGTCGGCGGGGTCCGGCTGGCCCGCCCCGGCGAGCCCGACTCCGCCGAGGCCGTCCACGCGGACCTGGTCGTGGACGCGATGGGCCGCGCGGGCCGGGGCGCGGCCTGGCTGAGGTCCCTGGGGTACCGGGCGCCGTCCACGGCCCGCCTGGCCGTCGACGTCGCCTACGCCAGCCGCCGCTACCGGGTCGCCCCGGGCGCCCTGGGAGCAGCCAAGGGCGTGCTGATCGGAGCGACCACCACCCGCCCCCGCGGCGCCGTCCTCACCCAGCAGGAGCACGACGCCTGGGTGCTCTCCCTCTACGGCTTCGGCAAGGACGACCACCCGCCCCTCTCGCCGGAGCGGTTCCTCGACTTCGCCGAGGACCTGCTCCCCGCCGGGACGTCGACCGCGCTCCGCAACGCCGAGCCGATCACCGGGGTCTCCTCCTTCGCCTACCCGGCCTCCCTGCGCCGGGACTTCCACCGGCTGCGCCGGCTCCCCGACGGGCTGATCTCCACCGGCGACGCACTGTGCAGCCTCAACCCGATCTACGGCGCGGGCATGACGGTCGCCGCCCTGGAGGCCAGGGCGCTCCGCAGGTGCCTCGCCGCCGGTCCGGCCGGCCTGCCCCGGCGCTTCTACCGGGAGGCCGCCCGGGCGGTACGGCTCCCGTGGCTGTTCTCCACCATGGCCGACCGGGCCATGCCCCAGGTCCCCGGCACCCACCCCGCCGTCGCCGGCCTGCTGGCGAGGTCCTTCCAGGCCACCATGCGCGCCGCGGCCGAGGACGCCCGGGTCGCCACCGCCGTGTGGAACGCCGTCAGCCTGACCGGCTCACCGGCCGAACTGGCGGCGCCACGGGTCATGGCCGCCGTGCTCCGGCACTGGTCTCCGGGCCCCACCCCTCGAACCGCGCCCCCACGTGGAAAGGACTGAACCCGTGCCGGACTTCGACCCGAGCGAGCGGAAGGCGTTCGTCGAACGCTGGGTGACCATGTGGGACTCCCCCACCGCCCCCGCCGACGCGATGGAGTACTACACCGAGGACGCCGTGATCGAGGACAAGGCGTTCGACCACACCTACCGGGGCCACCGGGAGCTGCACGAGTACTTCAGCCGGGCCGGCGAGCTCTTCTCCGACATCCGTTCGGTCAGCCAGGGCGTGGTGGTCGGCCCGTCCCACGCGGTGGCCCACGTGCACTACAGCGCCACCGTCCGGGAGCCTTTCCTCTGCCTCCCGGAGTCCAGCCGCGGCAAGCGGTTCTCGCTCTACCTGATGAGCCTGCTCGAGTTCGCCGAGGACGGCCGGATCGCCCGCTCCGTGGACGCCTACGACCGGGCCGGCGTCCTGCAACAGCTCGGCGTCCTCCCCGACTCCGCCGCCGACTCCGCCGCCGCGCCGACCGCGCACGCCGCGCCCGCCACACCGTTCACCGGGACCACCCCGTCCGGCTGAGGACTTCTCCGGGGGCGGCGGAGCACGGTTCAGCCGGACACTCCGCCGGCGGCCAGGTGAGCGGCGACGTAGGGGACGGCGACGGTCTCCAGGCCGCGGTCGGTGCCGAACGCGGGGTGGACGTTGACCTCGAAGACGACGCCGCCGCTCTCCGCGGCGAGGTCCACCCCGGCGAACGACAGGCCGAGCGACTCGGCCGCGGCGACGGCGAGTTCGGCCAGGCCGGCGGGCAGGTCCCCCGGCTCCAGGCGAGTGGAGACGGCGCCCCGGCTCTCGTTGCACGGTGCGTCCGGGTCCGGCTGGACGTGCTCGACCACCCGCAGGACCCGTCCGCCGAGCACCACCACGCGGTACTGGTGGCGCCGCCCGTCGGGCCCGAAGTTCCGGGCGTCACGGGCGATCAGCCAACCGGTGCCCGCACGGGCGTAGAACTCGGCCGCGGCCCGGAGCTGGGCATGGGTGGAAACGTGGAAGACGTCGGTACCGCCCATGCCGATCGTCGGGCGGGCCCAGACGTCGCGGCCCAGCCGCTCGAACGCCTCGGCGGCCTCCTCGGCGTCGGGCCGGGTGAAGGCCACGGTCGGCATGTGGGCGATGCCGTCACGGGTGAAGCACGCGACGGTCCGGTCCTTCTCGGTCGCCGCCCGCCAGGCCGCCGCGTTCGTCCCGAGGGAGCGCACGCCGGCCGCCCGCAGCCCGTGCTGGACCGTCTCGAAGTCCCGGCGCCGGTGTGGCGGGATCTCGTAGACCAGCACGGTGTCGGCACCCACGCTCACCCCGTCCGCCTCCAGCCGCGGTTCCTCGCCGTCGGTGCGGATCCGGCCGCTGCCGCCGGGGGTGAAGTGTCGCGCGTCCAGCAGGGCGGGGGCCCGGCCGGTCAGGGCGTGCACCGCGGCGACGAGGGTGTCGCGGCTGCCCTCGGTCGAGCTGTGATCGGTCATCAGGACGAGCTCGCTCGATGCCATACCGGCCATTGGACGGCCGATGCCCGCCCGGGACAAGACCGCCTCACCCGCCCGGACAGATCCGGACAGGCTCTGGCAGGACCAGGCAGGAGCAGGCAGGACCTGCCCGATTCCGCGACATCAACCGTCGGTTACCGCCCGGGACCAGGACGTTCTCCTACGATCGGGCCCACGACGGACGCCGAGGACGGGGTTGCCAGCATGGCCGATGAGAGCAGCGGGATCGACCGGTCGAAGCCGAGCATCGCCCGGGTCTACGACTACCTGCTGGGCGGCAAGGACAACTTCCCCGTCGACCGCGAGATCGGCGACTTCTTCCTGCGGGACCTGCCGGGCTCGGTGGCGATCGCCTTCGCCAACCGCCGGGCCCTGGTGCGGGCCGTGGGCGCGATGGCCGACGACGGCATCCGGCAGTTCATCGACATGGGCAGCGGGCTGCCGACCGCCGACAACGTGCACCAGGTCGCCCAGCGGCACGCCCCCGACGCGCACGTCGTCTACGTCGACAACGACCCCATGGTGCTGGCCCACGGCCGCGCGCTGCTCGCCACCGACGACCGCACCGCCGTGGCCCAGGCGGACCTGCGCGCGCCGGAGACGATCCGCCAGCACCCCGAGGTGCGGCGCCTGATCGACTTCGACCGGCCGGTGGGCGTCCTGTTCAGCGCCGTCCTGCACCACCTCAACGACGACGAGCGGCCCGCCGACGTGGTGCGCTGGTGGGCGGACCGGGTGGCCCCGGGCAGCCTGGTGTACGTCTCCCACTTCCGCTCCGGCGCGAACGAGGAGACCCGGCTCGCGGAGCAGAAGCTCCAGGGCAGTCTCGGCCGCGGCCGCTGGCGCACCGACGAGGAGCTGCTCGGCCTGTTCGGCGGGCTCGAACTGCTCGAACCGGGGCTGGAGTTCTGCTCCTCGTGGCGCCCGGATCCCGGGGACGGTGACACCGGCGACCTGACGGTGTGGGAGCGGCTGATCTCCTGCGGCCTGGCCCGCAGGAACTGACGGCCGGACAGACGGCCGACCTGCCGGCCGCAGCGCACCGGCGCGCCGACGGCGCCCGGAGCGGGCGCCGTCGCGTTCACCACCAGAGTGATTCCATCCGACTACCGGCTCATCGGCGCGCAACCGCGCGCTCTTACCCCCTGAGGTGTCGGGCCCCGATCCTGGGCTGCGGACTCGGTCGTCATCGAACCGTGTCACCTCCGCAGGCGTGTTCCCCAGGAGAGGAAGCCCTCCATGGCCTTCGGCATCCGGCTGTCGCACGGCTCCGCCGCCCTCGGCGCCGTCCTCCTCGCCGTCTCCGCCGTCGTTCCGCTCACCGCGACGCCGGCCCGGGCCGCGAGCCCGATCTGTCTCAGCGGTACGCTCCAGTACGACTACCAGTCGGCCGAAGCCGGCCCGGCCAAGCCCACCCAGACCAAACCGGCGCGCAGCGCGGACGCCCAGCTGTGGGGAGCCGAGAAGGTCACCGACACCGCCCACCAGCTGACCGCCGACTACCAGCTGACCAGCGCCGCCGACGGCAGCTTCAACCTCTGCTACACCCCGGCCGCCACCACCTCGATGAGCAGCCTGTGGGTGCGGTTCCGCACCGAGAGCAACCAGTACTGGAAGGTCGCCGACACCACGGGCACCCCGTACACGCTGGACTCCGCCACCCAGAACAACATCGCCGCCAGCACCTCGCTGGGCACGGTCAAACCCCCGGCGGCCACCGCCCGGGCCTGGCACGCCTTCGACACCGTCAACCTGCTCTACCAGCACCGGAACAACCCCGCCACCGCCTGCTGGTCCTCGCACGAGGCGAACAACGCCTGCACCGAACTCACCGTCCGCTGGACGGCGAACTCGGCCGACGGGACGTACTACGACCTGGCCGGCACCGTCCACCTGGCCGCCGCCGACCCGGACTCCGAGCACACCGTGCTGCACGAGTCCGGCCACTTCCTGATGCACCGCCTGTACAACGGCGTGTTCCCCGCGGTGAGCAACTGCAGCCCGCACTACGTCAACCTGGTCAACTCGGCGAGCTGCGCCTGGACCGAGGGCTTCGCCGACTCCACGGCCGCCTACCTGCTCGGTGACTACCGCTACGTCTGGCCCGACGGCAGCAGCTACCCGTTCACCTACACCACCGGCTGGAACACCGGCGACCAGGTCCAGGGCAACGTGGACGGCTCGCTGCTCGACCTGTGGAACAACGTCGACGGCGGCTGGAACGGCACCGTCGCCCTGCTGACCTCGCACGCCCCGTCGACCTTCGCCGACTACTTCAAGAACGACCGACCGCTGGGCAACCTCGCCACCACCGGCAGCGCGCTCAACTACCTGGCCGCCCACACCGTCGACTACGGGCCCAACCCGGTGGGCGACAACCAGTACCACGCCTTCACCAACGGGGGCGGCCTGGCCCTGGAGCACGCCGGGCAGTGCGCCAACTCCACCAACGTGGTCGCCGACCTCGACACCTACGACTCCACCCACGCCTCGGAGAAGTGGAAGCTGGACCCGAACGCGGACGGCACCACCCGGATCTACGACAGCTGCCCGACCCCGCTGACCCTCACCGCGCCCGCCGCGGCCGGCGGCCAGGTCACCCTCCAGGCCTTCAACTCCGCCAGCCAGTACCAGAAGTGGCAGGTCACCCAGAACGGCAGCGGCACCCTGACGATCACCAACCCGGCGACCGGCTACGTGCTCGACAGCGCCGCCGTGAGCACCGGAGCGGCCGTGGTCGTCAACGCGGCCGGCAACGCCAACACCCAGGACTGGGCGACCCTCGCCTGAGCCGCTCCCGGGCCCTGGACCACGCCCCGAGGCGCCGGGCCAAGGCCCCGGCAGCACGACCCCGGGCCCGTCGTCCTCGCTCAGCGCTGAGGACGGCGGGCCCGGGGCTCCGCTACGCGGTCACTGACAGGCCTTGCGGCCGTGGTTCGCCTTCTTCTTCCGCCGGGCCTTCTTCTTGCGGGCGCGCTTGGACACCGTGCTCCTCCTGGTCCTGGGTGGGTGGACGCGGTTCAGGCGGCCCGGCCGACCAGCTGGTCGGCGAGCTTCACCAGGCGCTTCTGCGACCGCTCCTCCTGGGCGGCCTGGGCCGTCGGCGCGGCGACGCCGCCGTCGTAGTAGGCGCCGTTGGCGATCTCGGCATCCGGCAGGCAGAGCCGGACCACGGCCGCCGCGCCCTCCGCCGCCGGTGCGCCGACCCGCCCGTAGAGCGGCAGCAGCGCGGTGTCGCACAGGCCCGGGTTGAGGCTGACGGCGGTGACGCCGGAGCCGGCCGGCGCCATCTCGGCGGTCGCTATGGTGAGCGCCAGCTGCGACTGGGCGTACGCGGCGACCCGGGAGTACTTCTTCACCCGGTGCGGGTCCGACCAGTTCATCGACGCGGTGCGGTGCAGGGAGGAGGACACGTTGACGATCCGGGCGTCCCCGGCGGCCGAGAGCGGGGCCCGGAGCAGCTTGGCCAGCAGGTGCGCGGCCAGGAAGTTGACCTGTAGCGAGAGCTCGTTGCCGTCGTCGGTCAGGGTGCAGCGCTCGGGCGCCATCACGGCGGCGTTGTTCACCAGCAGGTCCAGCGCCGGGTAGTGCTTGACGACCGTGCCGGCCAGCACCGCGACCTCCGCCAGCCGGGTGAAGTCGGCGGCCAGCTCGACGAGTTGGTCGCGGCGGGCGCCGGCGGCGATCAGCCGGTCGACGGCGTCCTCCGCCTCGGCGGCGGTGCGGGCGTGCACCAGGACGTTCGCGCCCCGCCCGGCGAGCAGCCGGGCGGTCTCCCAACCGATGCCGGAGGAGGCGCCGGTGACGAGGGCGGTACGGGCGGACAGAACGGTGTCGGACATGACCCATCCAAGGGTGCTGGGCACCGGCGGGGTACGGCGACGGGGCGGCGCGCGGCCGCCCGCGCCGGGGCCGCCGGTGCGAGAAGGAGTGTGGTGCGAGAAAGGTGTACTGCGGAGACGACCGCCCGCCCCCGCCCCGGAGCCGAACGGGGCGGAGGACGGGCGGCGGTGATCGGCACGGGCTCGGCGGGACTGCCCCGGGCCCGTACGCGCGGCCGGTGACCGGCGGGAAGGAGCTCGGTACTACCGGACGGCAGTGGCGACCGCGACCGCGACGACGAACCGCGGCCGGCTATGCGGCGGGCGGTCGTGGTGGCGGGTCGAGCGGTGCATGCCGTCCATCAAAGCCCGCGCCGATGCCCGGGGCAAGCTCCGTCACCCGCCCTGACGAACTCCTGACGCCTCCCTGACGCGGGCCCGGCTGACGGCGGGCCCGGCGGCGCTCCGGGGGGTGGTGCGGGGAACTGAACGGCCCGCGCCCCGGGGTGGCGGGGCGCGGGCCTTCGGTGGTGGTTCAGTGGTGGTTCAGCGGTGTCTCAGCGGTGATCGGTCCGGCGTCAACGGCCCTGGAGCGACCTGGCGTTGTCCCCGAAGGTCCAGCCCTTCGAGCCGTCCCAGTTGAGCGACCAGGTCATCAGGCCCTTCAAGGCGCCGCCGAAGTTGCCCCAGGCCTGGCCGACCGAGCCCGGGTCCAGGTAGCCGCCGCCGGCACCCGGCTGGGCCGGGAGGCCGGGCACCTGCTTGTCGTAGGGCACCTTGACGGTGGTGCCCTGGATGGTGAGGCCGTTGTTCAGGCAGGTGGTCTGGACGGTGAAGCCCTGCACCGTACCGGCCTGGTAGGAGTCGCCGGAGCAGCCGTACATACTGCCGTTGTAGTACTGCATGTTCAGCCACCACAGCCGGCCGTTGTCGGCGTACTTCTTGATGATCGGCAGGTAGGCGCCCCAGATGGAGCCGTAGGTGACGCTCCCGCCGGTGACGTACGCGGTCTCGGGGGCCATGGTGAGGCCGAAGCCGGCGGGCATCTGGGCCAGCACTCCGTCGATGATGCGCATCAGGTTGGCCTGGGAGGCGGAGGGCGTCTTGATGTCGCCGCTGCCCGAGAGGCCGGTCTCGATGTCGATGTCGATCCCGTCGAAGTTGTACTTCTTGAGGATCGGGACGACGGTCGCCACGAAGCGGTCGGCGACGGTGCTGGAGCTCAGGTCGATGCCGGCGGCGGCACCGCCGATGGACATCAGGATCGTCGCCCCGGCCGCCTTGGCCTGGCACATCTCGGCGGGGGTGGAGACCTTGACGTTGGCGTCCATGCCGTCCTGCCACTGCACGGTGCCGTCGGAGAGGATCACCGGGAAGGCGGCGTTGATCACGTTGTAGCCGTGCGCGGCGATCCGGCTGTCGGTGATGGGCACCCAGCCCAGGCCCGGGTGGACGCCGTTGGCGGCGCCGTCCCAGTTCTCCCAGTAGCCCTGGAGGACCTTGCCCGTGGGCCGGGGCTTGGTCGGGCAGGTGTCGCCGCCCGGCGGGGTGGTGGGAGGCGTCGTGGGCGGGGTGGTGGGGGGCGTGGTCGGAGGCGTGGTGGGAGGCGTGGTCGGCGGGGTCGTGGGAGGCGTCGTGGGCGGCGTGGTCGGCGGGGTGGTGGGCGGCGTGGAGCTGCTGCCGCCGGGGCCGGTGAGCGACACGTCGTCCGCGTAGTAGGCGGGCTGCCCGTACCAGCCGTGCAGGTAGACCGTCACCGAGGTGGTGCCGGGCCCGGTGGTGAAGTTGACGCTGAGCTGCCCGTAGGAGGCGTTGCCGGGCGCCCAGGTGGACGGGTCGCTGCCGCCGGTGCCGCTGGCGCCCAGGTAGACGTAGCTGCCCTGGACGTAGGCGCTCAGCGTGTACGCGGAGTTGGGCTGCACGCTGATGGTCTGGGAGCACTGGGCGGTGTCCTGGCCGGTCGGCGTGGATCGGAGGGCGGCGCTGCCGGAGTGCACCGGGCTGCCGACCACCGCCGCCGTGCCGGGCGAACAGGTCCAGTTGGAGAGTCCGCTCTCGAAGCCGGGGTTGGCCACCAGGTTGGGGGTCGCGGCCCCGGCGGTGACGGAGCCGGTCACCGCGATGCCGGCGCCGACCAGGGGGGCCGTCCCGACCACGGCGAGGGAGCGGACCAGCGCGCTCGGACGGTGCTGGGCGGCCCGGGGTGTGGGCCGCGACGCGCGTTCCAGACCCGTCCGGCGCGGCTCCCCGCCGGGACGGCCGGCCTCCGGAGCGGGGTGGGAACCGCCCGACGGGCGTGGGGTTCGGGACCTCCGACGGAACATGCTGTGCTCCCTTCCGACCGGGGCGCCAGGGACGTGACCGACGCGTGGGGGCGTGACGCCCGGCCGTGGGTGAGGTGGGGGACATGTGGGGCTGTGCCGGACCGGATCGTAGGAGGGGAGCCGGAGTTGGTCAATAGGTCTGGACCATTAAGGTCTGGACCACTCACGGTTTGAGCCACCCGGACGGCCGCCCGTCCACCGCCCGTGGCGTGTCGGTCCGGGTCGCCGGGGTCCGATCGGACCAACCGCCGGCCGGCCGCGGGAACGCCCGGTCCGGCCCCGGCCCCGGGGCGGAGTGGATTTGACGCACGATCATGCCGCGGGTGACGGTTGCCGGAACCCGTTCACCACACCGCGGAATGCAGGGGTGCCAGATGCACGAGCTGATTCTCCGTCACGCCTCGGAGCAGCCGGACCGGGCGGCCTTCACCGACTCCGGCGGTGCGGTGAGCTACGGCGACCTCGCCCGCCGCACGGCCCTGGTGGCCGGCAACCTCCGGGTCGAGCGCGGCAGTCGGGTCGCGCTCCAGCTGTCCGGCGGGGTGCCCGCGATCACCGCCACCCTCGGCGTCACCCGCGCCGCCGCCGTCGGTGTGCCGATCGACCCGCGGCTCGGCGACGACGAGCTCCGGTTCCGCCTGGCCGACGGCGGCGCCGACCTGGTGGTCACCGACCGCGCCCACCTGGCGCAGGCCCGCCGGGTCGCCGGGGTCCGGGTGGTGACCGTGGACGAGCTGCTCTCCCCCACCGGCGCCCCGCCCCGCGACGACCTCGCTCCGGACGAGCCCGCCTGGCTGCACCACACCTCGGGAACGAGCGGGGACCCGAAGGGCGTGCTGTCGACGCAGCGGGCCTGGCTCCGGTCGGCCGACCACGCCTACCGGGGCCTGCTGGGCATGTCCTCCCAGGACCACCTGCTGTGGCCGCTGCCGCTGTTCCACGCCTTCGGGCACTCGATGTGCGTGGTGGGCGTGCTGGCCCTGGGCGCGAGCGCCCACGTGATGGACCGCTTCACCCCGGAGGCGGCCGCCGGGCTGCTCCGCCGGACGCCCTTCACCGCACTGGGCGGCGTGCCCGCGGTCTTCGCCCAACTCCTGGACGCCGGGGCCCCGTTGCCACCGCTCTGCCTGTCGGCCGGCGCCCCGCTGCCGGCGGAGCTGCGCGAGCGGTTCCGCCGGGTGTCCGGCCACGAGCTGCACGACGGGTACGGCAGCACGGAGGCCTCCGGGAAGGTCGCCGTCGACGGCGTCGTGCTGCCCGGGATCGAGACCCGGTTCGTCGACGGGGAGATCCGGCTGCGGTTGCCCGGCGCCGTCGACTGGCAGGCCACCGGGGACCTCGGCCGGGAGGAGGGCGGCCGGCTGGTGGTGACCGGTCGGGCGAGCGAGATCATCATCCGGGGCGGGGAGAACGTCCACCCCGCCGAGATCGAACAGGTGCTGGCCCGCTGCCCGGACGTCCGGGCAGCGGCCGTGGCGGGCGAACCGGACCCGGTGCTCGGGGAGGTACCGGTCGGCTACGTCGTCGGCGCGGTGGATCCGGCGGCGGTCCTGGCCTTCTGCCGCCGGCACCTGCCCCCGCACCGGGTGCCGGCGGCGATCCGCCCGGTCAGCCGCATCCCGCAGACCTCCTCGGGCAAGCCGGCCCGGCGGCGACTGCGGTTCCAGTACGTGCTGGACCTGGTCCGCGGGGAGACCGAGGGGATCACCGGCCGGGCACCGGAGGTGGACCAGCCGTTCGCCGAGGCCGGTCTGGACTCGCTCGGCACCGTACGGCTGCGGGACCGGCTGGGCAGCGCGCTCGGGGTCTCGCTGCGCCCGTCGCTGGTGTTCGACCACCCCACGCCCAGCGCGATGGCGGACCACCTGACCGGCGGGGCCACCGACGCGCCGCCCCCCGCGCGCGGGGCCACCGAGCCGGTCGCGATCGTCGGGATGGCCTGCCGCTACCCCGGCGGGATCGCCGGCCCCGAGGACCTGTGGCGGGTGGTCGCCGCCGGCCGGGACACCGTCACGGACTTCCCCACGGACCGGGGCTGGCCCCTCGACGAGCTGTTCCACCCCGACCCCGACCACGTCGGCACCAGCTACGTCACCCGCGGCGGCTTCCTCGCCGACGCGGCCGACTTCGACGCCGCGTTCTTCCGGATGTCACCGCGGGAGGCGCTGGCCACCGACCCCCAGCACCGGCTGCTGCTGGAGACGGCCTGGGAGGCCGTCGAACGGGCGGGCATCGCCCCCGAGTCGCTGCGCGGCAGCAGCACGGGCGTGTACGTGGGCCTGATGTACGACGACTACGCCGGCCGGTTCCGGGGCACCGACCACGAGCTCCTGCCCCAGATCGCGCTGGGGTCGGCGGGCAGCATGGCCTCCGGGCGGATCGCCTACGGCCTGGGCCTGCACGGGCCGGCCCTCACCCTGGACACGGCCTGCTCCTCCTCCCTGGTGACCCTGCACCTCGCGGCGGACGCGCTGCGCGGCGGGCAGTGCGACCTGGCCCTGGCCGGGGGTGCCACGGTCATGGCGAGCCCGGACAGCTTCGTCGCGTTCAGCCGCCAGCGCGGCCTCGCCCCGGACGGGCGGGTGAAGCCGTTCTCCGCGGCCGCCGACGGCACCGTCTGGTCGGAGGGGGTGGGGCTGCTGCTCCTGGAGCGGGTCGAGGACGCGGTGCGCAACGGCCACCCGGTCCTGGCCCTGCTGCGCGGCTCGGCGGTCAACCAGGACGGGGCGTCCAACGGACTCACCGCGCCCAGCGGCCCCGCCCAGGCCGCGGTGATCCAGCAGGCGCTGGCCGACGCCGGACTGACCGGCGCCGACGTGGACGTGGTCGAGGCCCATGGCACCGGAACCGCCCTGGGCGACCCGGTCGAGGCGGCCGCGCTGCTCGCCACCTACGGCCAGGCCCGGCCGGATCCGGTGCTGGTCGGCACCGTCAAGTCCAACCTCGGGCACACCCAGGCCGCCGCCGGGGTCGCCGGGGTGATCAAGACCGTGATGGCGATGCGCCACCGGACGGTGCCCGCCACCCTGCACGTGGACGAACCCTCCCGCGAGGTCGACTGGACCGCCGGCCGGCTCCGGCTGGTCACCGAGCCGACCCCCTGGCCGGCCCGGGACCGTCCGCGCCGTGGCGCGGTGTCGGCGTTCGGGATCTCCGGGACCAACGCGCACGTGATCGTCGAGGAGTACGAGCAGCTGCGGACGGCCTACCTCTTCCCCGGGGAGGGGGCGCAGAAGCCGGGGATGGGGCGGGAGTCGGCCGCCGGGCACCCCGTGTTCGCCGCGGCCTTCGAGGAGGCCTGCGCCCATCTGGACCCGGCGCTGCGGGAGGCCCTCGACACCGAGCTGGTGCACCGCACCGACTTCGCCCAGGCGGCCCTGTTCGCCTACGAGGTCGCGATGTTCCGTCTGCTGGAGTCCTGGGGCTACCGCCCGGACGCCCTGATCGGGCACTCCGCCGGGCAGATCGCGGCCGCCCACCTGGCGGGCGTCCTGTCGCTGCCCGACGCCGCGCGGCTGGTCACCGCGCGCGGCCGGCTGCTGCTCACCGTCGGCCACGCCGTCCACTCCCCCCTGACGGACCCCCAGCTGGCGGAGTTCGCGCGGGTGGCGGAGGGCCTGACGTACCGTCCCCCGGCGATCCCGGTGATCGGCGCCCGCCCGGACGACCCGGGCCACTGGGTGCGGCACCTGCGCGAGCCGGTCCGCTTCGCCGACCAGGTGGCCGCGGTCGGGGGTGCCACCCTGGTCGAACTCGGCCCGGGCAGCACGCTGGGTGCGCTCGTCGAGGGCGTCGTCCCCACCGCCGACCCCGAGCGGGCGGCGGCCCGACTGCGGGGCACCCGGGCCTTCCGGCGCCGGCGCTACTGGCTCGACCCCGGCGCCGAGCACCCGCTGGTCGGGTCGACCGTCGTCGTCCCCGGATCCGGCGAGGTGGTGTGCGTCGCCGACCTCAGCCCCGCCTGGCTGCTCGACCACGTCGTGGACGGGACGGCGCTGGTGCCCGCCACGGCCGTGCTGGAACTGGTCCTGCACGCCGGCGAGCGGGCCGGGTGCACCGGCATCGACGAGCTGGTGCTGCACACCGCGATGCCCCTGCCCCGGACCAGGCGGGCCGAGATCGTCGTCCGTCCCGAAGCGCCGGACGGCACCCGGGCGTTCGAGGTGTACGCGAACGGGGTCCGCTGCGCCGACGGCCGGCTCCACGCACGGCCGGCCCCGCAGGTGGAGACCGGCGAGTGGCCCCCGCCGGGCGCCGAGGAACTCGACGTCGAGCACGCCGACTACGGCCCGGCGTTCCGCGGGCTGAGCCGCCTGTGGCGGCGCGGCGACGAGCTCTTCGGCGAGGTCCGCGGCGACTTCCCCGACGCCGGGCGGTACGCCCTGCACCCCGCCCTGTTCGACGCGGCCCTGCACCCGGCCCGGCTGCTCACCGGCGGGGTGCCGTTCGTCCTGCGCGGCGTGCACCTGCTGGCCCGGGGGGCCACGGCCCTGCGGGTCCGGATCCGGGCGGGGCGGATCGACCTGACCGACCGTACGGGCCGGCCGGTGGCGTGCGTCGAGTCGCTCACCGCGCGGGCGGCCGGCACCGGCCGGGGCGCCCTGTTCCGTCCGGAGTGGCGGCGGGTCACGGGGCAGCCGCGGGGGAAGCTGCTGGAGGTGCCGGCCGGGGACCCGCCCGCCGCCCTGGCGCTCGCGCTGCGGGAGCTGCAGGCCGGCCACGAGCACCTGACCGTCCTGGTGCGGCCGGGGGACCTCGCCGGAGCCGCGGTGGCCGGGCTGGTCCGGGTCGCGCAGACCGAGCACCCCGGGCGGTTCACCCTGGCCGAGGTCGCCGACGGGGAGCCGGAGACCGTCGCCGAGCGCGCCGAGCTGGTCCCGGTGGCGGGCGGCGGCTCCTTCGCCTGGCGCGGGACCGTCCTGGTCACCGGCGGCGGCGCGCTGGGACGCGCGGTCGCCGGCCACCTGCGGGCCGGGGGCGTGCGCGTCGTCGTCGCCAGTCGCAGCGGCGAGACCCGGCTGGACGTCACCGACCGGGCCGCGCTGGCCGCCCTGGTCGACTCGATCGAGGACCTGCGGGCCGTCATCCACACCGCGGGCGTCCTGGACGACGGGATCCTCACCTCGATGACCCCGGAACGCCTGGCGACCGTGTGGCGCCCGAAGGCCGAAGCGGCCCGGCACCTCCACGAGCTGACCGCGCACCGGGACCTCGACGCCTTCGTGCTGTTCTCGTCGGCGGCCGGGGTGCTCGGCCACGCCGGGCAGGCCAACTACGCGGCGGCCAACAGCTACCTGGACGAACTCGCCCGCCACCGCAAGCGCCTGGGCCTGCCCGCGCTGTCGCTGGCCTGGGGCCCGTGGACGGTCGGGATGGCGGCCGACCGGTCCGCCGGTCCCGGACTGCTGCCGCTCACCCCGGCGGAGGGCGTGGCGCTCCTG
The DNA here is from genome assembly GCF_042755465.1 of Kitasatospora sp. NPDC059160. NCBI lineage: Bacteria > Bacillati > Actinomycetota > Actinomycetes > Kitasatosporales > Streptomycetaceae > Kitasatospora > Kitasatospora sp. NPDC059160. The sequence continues at coordinate 31,912 of NZ_JBHZCN010000090.1, forward strand.
GAGGCCGCGCTGGGCACCGACGAGCCGGTCCTGGTACCGATCGCCTTCGACCGCGACCGCGCCCACGACCTCGCCCCCCGCCCGGAGCCGCGGCGCGCACCGGAACCGGTCCGTCCGGCGGACCTGTTGGAGCTGGTGTGCGCCGAGGTCGCCGCCGTCCTGAGCTATCCGGAGGTGGACCCGGACACCCCGGTGCCGGACCTCGGTTTCGACTCGCTGACCTCGATCGAGCTGCGCAACCGGCTGGAGGAGCGAACCGGCCTGCGGCTGCCCGCCACCGTGGTGTTCGACTCCCCCACCCCGAGGGCCCTCGCCGACCAGCTGCGCCCGCCGCCGGCCCCGGGAACGCTCGCCGACCTCTACCACCGGCTGTGCGGACTGGGCCGGCACCAGGAGGCCATGCACCTGCTCGTCTCCGCCTCCTGGGCACTGCCGTCGGCGGCGGCCTTCCCGCCGGTCGCCCCGCAGCGGCTCAGCGACGGCGCGGGCCCGGCGATCGTCTGCTTCCCCGCCTTCACCTCGCCCCCCGGGGAGTACGGTCCGCTGGCCCGGCACCTGCCCGGCCTGTGGCTGCTCCCGCACCCGGGGTACCGGGGCGGCCCGGTACCGGAGGACGTGGAGGCCCTGGTGCGGACGCACGCGGCCTCGATCGAGCGGCTCGACCGGCCGGTGGTGCTGCTGGGCCGCTCCACCGGCGGCCTGGTCGCGCAGGCCGTCGCGGAGCGGGTCGGTGCCGAGGCCGTGGTGCTGCTGGACACCCACCCCGTCCGGGACGAGGGACGGCTCACCGAGCTGGCGGCCCGCACCGCGCTCCGCCTGGACGAGCCCGCGCTCGCGGCCCTGGGCGCGTACGTGCGCGTCTTCCTCGGCCGGCCGGAGGAGACGACCGTACCGACCCTGCACCTGCGGCCCGGCGACATCCCGGGGGACCACTTCTCGGTGCTCGACCAGCACGTGGCGACGACGGCCGAGGCGATCCGGACCTGGCTCGCCCGGACGGTGGGCCCCGGACGGTGACCGGCCCAGGCCCTGTCCGACCAGGCATTGTCCGGACAGGCTCTGTCCGGTCGGCCGGACAGGGCCTGGCCGTCACCGGCGGGTCTCGATCCGCAGGTCGCCCATGGTCACCCGGCGGAGGTGGTCGCTCGCCAGCACCTCGTGCGGCTGGCCGAGGTCGACCGCGCCCGCCGCGTCCAGCCGGTCCAGCTGGGCGGCCGAGAACTCGACCGCCAGAGCGCCCAGGTTGTCCTCCAGCTGGGCCAGGGTGCGGGCACCGATCAGCGAGGTCGTCACCGCCGGGTTCCGCAGGGTCCAGGCCAGCGCCACCTGGGCCGGGGTGCGGCCCAGCTCGGCGGCGACCTCCCGGACGACCCCGACGACGGCGAGGTTGCGCTCGGTGAGCGTGCCCAGCGCGAGGTTGAGGCTCCTGCGGGTGCCGTCCCCCGCACCGGCGTCGGTCGCGGCCACGTCCTCCCGGCGGTACTTGCCGCTGAGCACCCCGCCGCCCAGCGGCGAGTACGGGACCACGCCCAGGCCCAGCTCGCGGGCCATCGGGATCAGGTCGCGCTCCCCCGTGCGTTCGATCAGGCTGTACTCGATCTGCAGCGCGACCAGCGGCGACCAGCCGCGCAGGTCGGCGATCGCCTGCATCCGGGACACCTGCCAGGCCGGGGTGTTGGAGATCGCCACGTACAGCACCTTGCCCTGCCGGACCAGGTCGTCCAGCCCCCGCAGGATCTCCTCGACCGGGGTCCGGAAGTCCCAGACGTGCAGGTACAGCAGGTCGAGGTAGTCGGTGTCCAGCCTCCGCAGGCTCCCCTCCACCGAGCCGAACAGCGCCTTGCGGTGCGCGCCACCGGAGTTGGGGTCGCCCGGGCGGCGCAGCGTCGAGTACTTGGTCGCCAGCACCAGGCGCTCGCGCTCCTGGTGGGCGAACTCGCCCAGCAGGCGCTCGGAGCTGCCGTCGGTGTAGGTGTCGGCGGTGTCGAGGAGGTTGCCGCCGAGCTCGACGTAACGGTCGAACAGCTTCCGGGCCTCGTCCCGTTCGGCGCCCCAGCCCCACTCGGTGCCGAAGGTCGCCGTGCCCAGGGCCAGCGGTGAGACCCGCAGCCCCGACCGGCCCAGCAGCCGGTAGTCGTCGAGGGTCAGTGCCATCAGGTTCTCCTGCGGTCGTGATCGGTTTGTCGGGACCGAGTCTGTGGCGGCGGCGGGCCGGGGGTAAGGGAAGGCCCTTCCTGGGAAGGCCAGTCCCACCCTCACGGTTGGACCGGCCATGACGACCCGAACCGTGGACACCACCCGGACCACCTGGACCACCCAGGCCACCCAGACCACCCAGGAGCTGGCCGCCTTCCTGCGGAGCCGACGCGAACGCTCCGCGCCGGACCGGCCGGACCTGCCGTCGCGCCGAAGGTCCCGGCGGACACCGGGGCTGCGCCGCGAGGAGGTCGCCGAACTCGCCGGGGTCAGCACCGACTACGTGGTCCGGCTGGAGCAGGGCCGCGGGCTGCGGCCCTCGGCGGAGGTCCTGGCCGCGCTGGCCCGGGCCCTGCGCCTGGACCCCGGCGAACGCGACTACCTCTTCGACCTGGCCGGACGGCGCCGCCCCGGCCGTACCGACGGGCCCGCCCCCGGCGCGGCGCCGTCGCTGGCCCACCTGGTCGACGAGCTCTCGCCGCTACCGGCCATGCTGCTGGACCACCGCTACGACATCCTGGCCTGGAACCCCGAGCTGGCCCGGCTGCTCCCGGGCTTCGACACCCCGTCGCCTGTCCGGCGCAACGCGATGCGGCTCTGCCTGCTGCACCCGGCGATGCGCGGCTTCTACGCCGACCGCGAGGGTGCGCTGCGGGACGGGGTCGCCCACCTGCGGGCAGCGTGGGCCGCGCACCCGCAGGACCGGGCACTGACCGACCTCATCGCCGAATTCACCACCCAGGACGAGGACTTCGCCCGCCTGTGGTCCGAGCGGGAGGTCCGCGTCAACGGACGCGGCCGCAAACTGCTGCGGCATCCGGTCGTCGGGGCGATCGCCGTCGACTTCGAGGTGCTGCTGCCGCTGGAGGACCCGGAGCTGCGGCTCCTGATCTACCGCGCCGCGGACGAGGAGAGCCGCGCCGCCCTGGACCGGCTGTGCGCGCGGTGACAGCGGCTCGGGGGGCGGCGGCCCGGTGACAGCGGCCCCGGGGGCGGCGGCCCGGGGCGGCGGCCCGGGGGCGGTCGGTCAGTCCCGTCGTCCGCGCAGGAGCCGGGCGCCGAGGCCCAGGCGGGTGGTGGCCGCCCCCGCACACCCGCCGATCAGGATCGCGGGCCAGGGGCCGGCCCCCAGCCCGCGGCAGACCAGCGTGGTGGCGACCAGTGCGACCAGGAGCACCGCCAGGTCCACGGCGGCGGCTCGGCGGTCCCTGCGTCCTGTCGGCGACATGTCCGCCCTTGCGTTGGAGGTGTGACCTGCGGTCGGTGACATCCAGGACCTTAAAGAGTTTGCAAAGTCCAGGCAAGTGAAGGGGGGATGAGCGGGGGCAGGGCGGGCCAGGACCGCCCCACTCCCGCAGGGACAAGAAGTGTGATGTTCAAATGTCTGATGTTTGGCTATGGTGCTCCCATGACACGCATCAAGACACCGCGTCGGACGGCGAGCCTGTCCGCGCAACTCGTGGACAGCCTGCGCTCGCACATCGAGGCCGGCGGCTGGCCGGTGGGCACCCGGATCCCGTCGGAGCAGGCCCTCATCGAGGAACTCGGGGTCGGCCGCAGCACCCTGCGGGAGGCGATCGGGGCACTCGTGCACCTCGGACTGCTGGAGGCCCGGGCGGGGGACGGCACCTACGTCCGCTCGTCGAGCGAGCTCCAGGCGGTCATGCTGCGCCGGGCCGGTACCGCCCAGCGCGCGAACGTCCTCGAACTGCGGACCGTACTGGAGGAGTACGCCTCGGGGGCCGCCGCCCTGCGCCGCGACGAGGAGCAGGTGCAGCAGCTGCGGGAGCTGTTGGCCGACGCCGACGCGGCCGCCGCGGGCGGGGACCTGTCGCTGGCCGGCAGCGTGGACGCGCTGTTCCACCGGGCCGTCGTGCGGGCGAGCGGGAACGGCCTGCTGATCGAGGTGTACGACCACCTCGGCACCGCGCTCACCGCCTCCCTCGGCGGCCTGCCCTGGGACGCGGCCCACGCCGAGGAGCACGCCGGACTGCACCGGCGGCTCGTCGACGCGATCGAGGGCCGGGACGAGGACGGGGCCCGCGACGCGGCCGCCGCGATCGTCCGACTCACCCGTGGCCACGAGGCCGGTGGCCTCACCGCTGGCGGCCACAACTCCGGTGCGGAGGTGACGAAGTGAGCTCCCCGTCCCCCTCGGTGTCCACCGAACGCCCCACCGCCGGGGCGTCGACCCCGGACCGCACCCGCCCCGCCGTGTCGGTCGGGCTCGTCATCGGGATCTGCCTGGTCGCGGCGAACCTGCGCACCGGTCTGACCGGTGTCGGCACACTGCTCCCGGCGATCGAGCAGGACAGCGGCCTGACGTCGAGTTGGGGCGGCCTGCTGAGCACCCTCCCACTGCTGACCTTCGCCGCCACCTCCCCCCTGGTGGCCCGCGCCTCCCACCGGTTCGGCAGCGCCCGGCTGCTGGTGGCGGCGCTCGGGACGCTGGCCGTCGGGACGGTGATCCGCTCGCTCCCCTCGGTGGCCTGCCTGTTCGCCGGGACGGTGGTCCTCTCCGCCGCGATCGCCTTCGGCAACGTCCTGCTGCCCGCGCTGATCCGGCGCAACGTGCCCGCCCACCGCATCCAGGGCGTCAGCGCGCTCTACGTGACGGTCATGGGCCTCACGGCCGCGCTCTCCTCCGGGATCTCCGCGCCGCTGGCCCACAGCCTGCCGGGCAGCTGGCACACCGCGCTGGCCTGGGGCACCGCCTTCACCGTCGCCGCGTTCATCGTCTGGCTGCCCCGGCTGCGGCACGACCGCCCCGGGGCGGGCACCGGCGCGACCCACTCCCCCGCGCCCTGGCGGTCCCCGCTGGCCTGGCAGGTGAGCCTGTTCATGGGCCTGCAGTCCCTGGGCTTCTACACCGCCGTCGCCTGGCTGCCCAGCATCCTGCTCCACCAGGGCGCCGACAGCACCACGGTCGGCTGGATGCTGTTCTACTACCAGGTGATCGCGCTCGCCGCGAGCAGCGCCCTTCCGCTGCTCACCCGGGGCCACCACGACCAGCGGTGGACCGCGGCCGGGGCCTCGGTCGTCGTCGCCGCCGGCTTCGCCGTCCTGCTGTCGGCCCCGGGCCTGACCGTCGTGGCCTGCACCCTGCTCGGGCTGGGCACCGGCGTGTGCCTGGTCCTGGCGCTGAGCTTCCAGAGCGAACGCGTCGGCAGCGCCGGCGAGGCGGCCGCGCTGGCGGGCATGGCACAGTCCGTCGGCTACCTCGTGGCGGCGGCCGGCCCGCTCCTGCTCGGCATCCTGCACGACGCCACCGGCAGCTGGACGCTTCCCCTCGGGCTCCTGGCCGTCCTGAGCACCGCGATGGCGGCCGTCGGGTACGGCGCGGGCCAGGACCGCCACGTGAGGCCGCCCGCCCGCTGAGCCCGGCGCTCCCGGCTCAGAGGAGGACCACTCCCGCCACGGTCGTGGCCACCAGGACCACGATCATCACCGCGTGGTACAGCACGCCCCGCTCCGCCGAGCGCTGCCCGGCGGACCGGTCCAGCATGAACACGGCCGGATCCGCAGGATCATGATGGACCGTCAGTTCCAGGCCGTACGTCCGGGGCGGGCCCGGGAGATCGTTCCGGCAGTGCGCCGTGACGACCGTGCCGTCCCGGGTGGTGAAGGACAGCACCGGGGTGATGGTGGTCGAGGTGTCGCCGTCCTCGTCGACGCTGACGTCCCTGAGCACCGCGACGACCCGGCCGGGCACCGCCTCCAGCGCCGCCAGCCTGGTGATCCGGTCGGCCTTCTCCCGTACCGCTCGCGGGAGCAGGACGATCCCGGCGACGGCCCACGGGCCGGCCACACCGATCAGGGCCCACGGCCACCCCCAGCGGACGGCGGCCAACGCCACCAGCCCGGCACAGACCAGGAAGAGCGCGAGGCCCGGCCGACCCAGCCCGCGGCCGGGTTCCTCGTCGACGGGAGAGAACCGGTAGGCGTGCGGGCGGCCCGGCGGGTACCCGATGCCGAGCTCCCGGCCCTCCCACGCGACGGTGATCATCTCGCCGCGCTCGCCGTCGTTGGTGACCTCGACCTCCTCACCCGAGACCGGGTCCCGGTAGCGGACGACCACCGGGATCCCGCCCTTGCCCGAGCCACCGTGCCGGGGCTCGGTCACCCGGACGATCCGCCCCGTCAGCCGGACCTTCCGCTGGTCCGCGGTCACCCCGGCCAGCGACCTGACCAGCCCGACCAGGGCCACCACGGCCCACAGCCCGCACCAGAGCAGCAGGATCTCGTCCCACCCCATCGCACTCCTCCTCCGTCCGTACCGGTCAGCCGCCGTTGCGCCGCAGCACCTGGCCCCGGCCGTCCGCCTCCAGCGTCGCGGAGCCGCTCTCGCCGGTCACCACGATCCTGAGCGTCAGCGCGCCGGTGGTCCCGTCGGCGGTCAGCTGCCAGCTCTTCGGAGCCTTGACGCCGAGGGTGCTCCGGGCCTCCTCCACCAGGCCGGGGATCCGCTCGTAAGGAAGCGAGCGCGGATCGAACCCGGGACCCTTCCCCGCACCCGGGGCACCGGCACCCGGGACACCGTCGGCCGGGTTGAGGACCACCGTCAGCTGACGGTCCTGCACGACGACGGCGAGTGCCTGGCGCGGCTCGCCACCCGGGGTCAACGACTCGACGGCCTTGCGCAGTTCGCCCTGGTCCAGCATGGACTGCCCCGGGCCGAGGGCGACCGTGCCGGTCGCCGAGGTCACGGTGATCGTGGCGGACGAGGATTCCGAGGAGGAGGATTCCGAGGAGGAGGTGACGGCCGGCCGGGCCGTGCCGGTCCCGTCCTCGACCACGGCGAACAGCTCGGTGTGGAACGGCAGCAGCACGGCGCCCACGCCCAGCAGCAGGCCGAGGACGGTCAGCAGGCAACCCGCACAGCCCGGCCCGCTCTCCTCCCGCATCGCCGGGCCGGGCACCGAGTCCAACCTGGCCCCGGCCACGCGCCGTTCCCACTCCGGCGTGGGCCGCTTCACGATCCGCGCCTTCCACGGCCGGTCCGGCGGGTACTCCACCACCACGATCCCGCCCGGCCGGTAGTCGGGGAGTTCGACGAGGTTGATCTCCTGCCGGATCCCCACCCGGAACCCGGGCGCGCCGTCCGGCACCACGCTCAGCTCGAACTGCACCGGGACGTCACTGCTCTCGCCCCTGACCGCCTCCCGCTCCTCGATCAGCGCCAGCGCCCGTACCGGCACGGCCGCCGCCTCCCGGCCCCAGCGCGGCAGCGAGGCGAGGAACGCCACCAGCCCGTAGGCCGCCGGCAGTGCGAGCGACAGGACGACCAACGAGGTCCGCCCGAGCACGCAGCCGCTGACGAACCCGGCCAGCGACGCCCCGATCACGGCACCGGTGAGCAGGCCCAGGGCGAGTTTGGACGGCGTGTTCGGCGAGGGCGGTCCGCCCGCGGCTGTCGTCATGCGGCAGATTGTGCACGTCCCGGGCAACCGCCGACAGTCCCGCGGGTACCCGGAACGGTCACAAGCCGATCACAACTCCCGCACCGCCTTCCCCTCTTGACCTCGGCGGTGCCCGGCGGCCCGGGGCCCCCGGGCCCCCCCGGCCCCCCGCAGCGGTGAGCCGTCAACGATGCCCTGGCC
>NZ_JBHZCN010000091.1:0-38118 GCF_042755465.1 Kitasatospora sp. NPDC059160
TATGTCGTCGCCAGCTTCATATGTCTATACTACACCGGCCCGGGCCCGCCCTTACCCCCGGGCGGTGTTGTGCCCCCGCCCGGATCGACCGGGCGGGGGCACTCCGTCGTTGCGTCGACCGCTGTCCCGGCCGGGGTGGCGGACCGGGCCTCGACGGCTCTACCGGGTTGACGGGTTCTGCCGGGGTGGTGGGTTCAGACGGCGGGCTGCTGCTGGGTGACGCAGTGGATGCCGCCGCCGCCCGCGCCGAGGTAGTCGATGTTGAGCTGCTCGACGGTCCGGCCGGGGAAGAGCCGCGCGAGCGCGGCCTTGGCGGCGGCGTCGGCCGAGGTGTCGCCGAACTGGGCGGAGATCACCGCGTTGTTGCAGAGGTAGTAGTTGGCGTAGGAGCCGACGAAGTTGGGGTCGGTCGAGCGGATCAGGTTGTAGTCGGGTCCCTGGATCTTGCTGACCGCGATCCTGACCCCCTGCGCGCTCGTCGCGCCCGAGAGGATCTGGTACTGCTGGCGCTCGTCGTTGGACCAGACGTCGGTGTCCCCGGACAGCGGCATCTGGACGGCGGCCGCACCGGCGCCGAGGAACCGCGAGGTCGCGTCGACGTGGTCGTCGGTGATGTCCTGGCCCTGGATGCCGGGGAACCAGATCATCTTCGAGGCGCCGTAGGCGGCGTACAGCGCGGACTCGATCTGGGTCTGGGACAGGCCGGGGTTGCGGTTGGAGTTGACGATGCTGCTGCTGGTCGCCATCAGGGTGCCGGCGCCGTCGGTCTCGACGGCACCGCCCTCGGCGACGAGTCCGGCGGCCGTGAACGGGATCCCGAGGTAGGCGGCGACGCGCTGGGCCACCAGGGCGTCGTTGGCGTGCGTCTGCTTGTTGCCCCAGCCGTTGAAGTTGAGGCCCACCGTGTCCAGGCCGCCCGCGCCGTTGGTGCGGAAGACCGGGCCGGTGTCGCGCATCCAGCAGTCGTCGACGGGGATGGTGCCGATGACGGTGACCCGCGAGCCGCACATCGACTGCGCCTTGGCGACGCTGGCGGGGTTGGCGCACACGGTGACCGGCTCGTACTTGGCGATGGTCTTGGCGATCAGGGCGATGTTGGCCTGGACGCCGCTGAGCTTGTTGCGCCAGATGCCGGTGCTGTCCGGCCAGGCCATCCAGGTCCGGGTGTGCGGGACGGTGTCGACCGGGACGGCGTAGCCGGTGGTGGCGGGCGTCCTGCCTCCGGATGCCGTCCCGCCGGGTGCCGTGCGGCCGGGTGCCGTGCCGCGGGCAGCGGCCTGCGGCGCGTTCAGCCCGGTCAGCGCGGCGCCGGCGGCGGTCAGCCCGGCGGCTGCCAGGAACCCGCGCCGGCCGAGGCGCCCGAGGGGCGCCGGGTCGGGTCTGTGGTGATCGCAATCGTCCACTTCTACCTCCGTGTCAGTTCCGGCCGACGGCCGTGGAGTTGCCCAGAAGGTAGAACTGGCCAAGCGCTCGGTCAATATCTCGCGCACGGATCGGGTGGGGATCCCTCCGAATCGTTTTCCGGCCCGCCCCTCCCGCGACCGCCCCGCTCGTTACAGTGGCGGCCATGGCGACACGGGCGACAGGAACAGCGCGGGAGGCGTCCTCCGCGCCGGGCGGCACCGGCCGGGCACGGGCCTCCGCCAAGGGCGAGCAGACCCGGGCCCGGCTGATCGCGGCGGCCCGGACGCTGCTCGCGGGCGGCGACGCCGGGCGGTTCACCACCCGCAACGTGGCCGCGCTGTCCGGGGTTTCGCACGGGATGTGCCACTACCACTTCGCCGACCGCACCGAACTGATCGTCGCGGTGGTCGCCGACATCCGGCCCGAGTGGATCACCCCGCTGGAGGAGGCGGTGGACGGCCCGGGCGGCTACGCCGAGCGGGCGGAGCGGGTGCTCGCCCTGCTCACCCGGCCGGAGAGCCCCGACCTGGCCCGGCTGCACGCGGCGCTGCACTGGCTGGCGCTCAACGACGAGCGGGTCCGGGCCAGTCTGGAGGCGGAGTACGCACGCTGGCGGTCCTGCTTCGTGCGCCTGTTCCGGACGCTGGCGGACGAGCGCGGCGACGGCTCCGACCCCCGCCCGCTGGGCGAGGCCTTCGCCGCCGCCGTGGACGGGCTGGCCGCGATCGGCTCGCTGGACGGGACGGTGGACGCGGGGCGGGTGCTGCGCAGGCTGATGGCCGCGCTGTCCGCGAGCGGGTGACCGGCCGAACCGCTGACCCGCTGACCTGCTGACCGGCAGACCCGCCCGGGCCCGTGGGGGCCGGGCGCACGGTGGTCCTTCCTGGAGCGCGCGTCGGACGCGGGGCAGGATCGCTGCCGTCCGGGCTGCCGCGCACCGGTGTCTCGTCCGGGGCTTTCCGCTGGGTTGCCCCGCATCCTCCATTGAACTGAAAATTCAGTCAAATGCCCGAATCGCTCCCGTTGCCCCGACCGCTCTACCAGCCCTTCACCGGCCCTACGCCGGGCCCGCTGCGCCATCCCCTGAGGGAACCTCTAAACTTCGCGGCGATGCCATCCGTGCCCCACCCCTCCTTGTCCGCCGAGAGAGGCCGCCCCATGTCCGCTGACCGATCCCCCTTCGCCCTCCAGCCGGTCTTCCAGGCACTGACCGCGGACGACCCGCGCGAGGTCGGCGGCCACCGGCTGTACGCGCGGCTCGGCGCCGGCGGCATGGGCCGGGTCTACCTCGCCTACACCCCGGGCGGCCGCCCGGTGGCGCTCAAGGTGGTGCGCCCCGAACTGGCCGGGGACCCGGACTTCCGGGCCCGGTTCGCCCAGGAGGTGGCCAGCGCCCGGCTCATCCACGGACTGTTCACCGCCCAGCTGGTCGACGCCGGGCCGGACGCCGCCACCCCGTGGCTGGCCACCACCTACGTGCCCGGCCCCTCGCTCCAGCAGGTGGTGCAGCGGTTCGGCCCGCTCCCCGAGCGCACCGTCCTGCTGCTGATGGCCGGGATCGCCGAGGCGCTCCAGGCCATCCACGCCAGCGGGGTGGTCCACCGCGACCTCAAGCCGGGCAACGTGCTGATCGCCGCCGACGGCCCCCGGGTGATCGACTTCGGCATCGCCCGGGCGGCCGACGCCGTCGCCCTGACCGGCACCGGACTGCAGATCGGCTCCCCCGCCTACATGGCCCCCGAGCAGGCCATGGGGCAGTCCGCGACCGCGGCCACCGACGTCTGGGCGCTCGGCGCCCTCGCCGTCCACGTCGCGGCCGGCGCCCCGCCGTTCGGCGACGGCCCGCACCCGGCCACGCTCTACCGGACCGTCCACGAGGAACCCGACCTCGCCCGGGTGCCGGAGGGCCTGCGCGAGCTGCTCCGGCGCTGCCTGGCCAAGCGCCCCGAGGACCGGCCGACCACCGCCGAGGTGATCGCCGCCGCGGCCGGCCACCCCGCGGTGGGCGGGCAGCTGCGGTTCGGCGAGGACTGGCTGCCGCAGCCGCTGACCAGCCAGATCACCCGGCACACCGAGCTGCCGCAGACGCCCGCCGAGGCCGCCGGGACCGGCGGGACCGGCGGGACCGGCCTGAACGCGGCCCCGACGATGCTGGCGCCTGCGGCGATGCCGACTCCGACCCCGACTCCGACGCCGACCGTGCTCGCCACCGCCGCGGCGGCGCCGGGCGGCCCCGAGCTGCCGGGCGTAGGCGCCACCCCGTCCGGGCCCGCGTCGACCGCTCGGCCGAAGCGGTTGCGCGGGCGCACCGCGCTGGTCGCCGTGGTCGCCCTGGCCGTCGGCGCCGCGGCGACGGTGTTCGTGCTCGACGACCCGGACCCGGTGGAGGCGGCGACGGCCGACACCCCGGTGGCCGGCTCCCCCGGGCCCGGCACGCCCGCCGCCTCGTCGGCGCCCACCGGCCCGTCGGGCCCCGCCCGCACGCCCTCCGCCACCACCGCGCCGAGCCGCTCGACGCCGCCCGCCCCTGCCGCCGACTTCACCCCGGACTACCGGGCGGTGGAGCTCACCTCGGCGGATCCGAACTACGAGTTCGACCTGGCCGCGGGCGCGGTGGTGCCGGTCGAGACCGTGAACTGGTACGTGGGGCGCACCGACAGCGAGTTCCTGATCCCGGAGACCGCCGACTCCTACATCGGCCGGGACTCCGGCCTCGGCCCGGCCGAGTGCCTCCAGGGGCTCGGAAGCCGTCCGACCGCCCGGGTGCCGTTCAGCGCCGTCGGGCCGCGCGGCGCCTTCTGCGTCCGGTCCGCGGACGGCAAGGAGCTGGCGATCGTCCGGGTGCTGTCGACGGCGGGCGCGGACGGGGCGGTCAAGGTCTCGCTGGACCACTACCGCCGCAACGGCTGACACCCCCGGGAACGGCCGAGAGCCCGTCGCCGCCCACGGCACGGGTGGGAGCGACGGGCTCTCGGCGCTGATCGGCGGCCCGGGGTCAGACCGGGCGCCGGGCCGGGTCGGCGGCAGCGGGGGCGGCAGGCCCAGGTGTGGCAGGCGCCGGGGCGGGAGCCACCGGCGCGGCGGGCCCGGCCGCCGGAGTCGCGGGCGTGGCGGCGGGCTGGTCCTCCTCCCGCATGGCCGCCGTCTCCGCCTTGAGGATGCGCATCGACTTCCCCAGTCCGCGCGCCATGTCGGGCAGCTTCTTGGAACCGAAGAGCAGCACCACGACCGCCAGCACCACCAGCAGGTGCCAGGGCTCCAGTCCATTGCGCAGCATCGTCGCCTCACCCGGCCTTTCGTCGTCGGGACCGGGGCCGCGTGCGGCGACCCGGGTCGTCTCGGGATGGTTTGGGTGCTTTCACCGTAGAGCTTGACTGATTTTTCAGTCAATGCGAGAGTGCAGTTCCGGCGATGCCCGGGCCGCCGTGCCCGCCGCCGATCGGCGCAGCGCGCAGCACTCCCCGGAGGCCCCGCCCGCCGCGCCGGACCGGATCCACCCTCGGCCCCACCGGAGTCCACCGTGTCCCAGTCCTCCCTCGCGCGCCGCACGGTGCTGCGTTCCCTCGCCGGCGCCGGCCTGATCGCGGCCGGCGCGACCGCCTGTGCCTCCGGCGGCGACGACGCGGCCGAGCCCGCGGCCCCGTCCTCCGCCCCCGCCGGGCAGCCGTCCGCGAGCGCCACCGCCGCACCGTCCGCGACGGCGGCCCCCTCCCCCGCCGGCGGACGCCGGCTCGGCGGCGAGTGGGAGAAGCACGAGCGGACCTTCATGGCCTGGCCCGCCTCCGAGAACGTCTGGGGCGAGCAGCTCGGCGGCGTCCGCAAGGACATCGCCTCGGTGGCCCGCGCCATCGGCAGCCGCGAGCCGGTGGTCCTGCTGGTGCGCCCCGGCCAGGAGGACTCCGCCCGCAACGCCTGCGGCAAGGACGTCGAGCTGCTGTCCGTCCCGGTGGACGACCTGTGGGCCCGCGACACCGTGCCGGTGTTCGTCGAGGAGGGCGGCAAGGTCAAGGGCGTCGACTTCAACTTCAGCGGCTGGGGCGGCAAGCAGCAGCACGACAACGACGCCCGGATCGCCCGCGCCGTCCTGGACAAGTACGGGATCGAGCGGGTCGCGACCCAACTGGTCGCCGAGGGCGGCTCCTTCGAGACCGACGGCCAGGGCACCCTGATGGTCACCGAGAGCTCGATCGTCAACGCCAACCGCAACCCGGGCCGCGACCGCGACCAGATCGAGGCCGAGCTCAAGCAGGCCCTCGGCATCACCAAGGTGATCTGGCTGGCCGGCGTCAAGGGCAAGGACATCACCGACGCCCACGTCGACTGCCTGGCCCGCTTCGCCGCCCCCGGCGTGGTCTTCCTCGACCGGGCCTTCCCCGGCATGCCCGCGGACGTCTGGTCCCGCTCGGCCGACCAGGCCCGGGCCGTGCTGGCGGACGCCACCGACGCCACCGGCAAGAAGCTCAAGGTGATCGAGATCAGCCAGCCCGACCCGGACAAGATCACCGGCCGGGGCGACGCCTTCGTCTCCTCGTACATGAACTTCTACATCGGCAACAAGGGCGTCTACCTGCCGCTGTTCGGCGATGCCAAGGCCGACGGGCACGCCCAGGAGGTCTTCAAGGACCAGTTCCCGGACCGCGAGATCGTCCCCGTGCAGATCGACACCATCGCCTCCGGCGGCGGCGGCATCCACTGCTCGACCCACGACCAGCCCGCCGGCTGACCCCCACCACCGGTACCGACGACCGGCCGGCCACACGGCCGGCCGCCCCGCCGCCCGGCACCGCCGCCCGGCACCGAGGGAGAAGGGACCCCTTGTGCAGCTGACCCCCACCGAACGCGACCGGCTGCTGATCTTCACCGCCGCCGAACTCGCCCGTGCCCGCCGCGCCCGCGGCCTGCGGCTGAACGTCCCCGAGGCCACCGCGCTGATCTCGGACACCGTCTGCGAGGCCGCCCGCGACGGCCTGCGGCTGGCGGAGGCCGTCGCCCGCGGGCGCTCGGTGCTCTCCCCGGAGGACGTCCTGCCCGGCGTCCCCGACCTGGTCACCGAGATCCAGGTCGAGGCGGTGTTCCAGGACGGCACCCGGCTCGCCGTGATCGCCGACCCGTTCGGCGGGGGCGGCCTGGGCGAGGCCGCCCCCGGCGCGGTGCTCCCCGGCCGCGGCGCCGAGCCGGTGCCCGCGCCGGTCCGCACGCTGTCCGTCCGCAACACCGCGGACGTCCCGGTCTCGGTCACCTCGCACTTCCACTTCTTCGAGGCCAACCCGCGGCTGGCCTTCGACCGCGCCGCCGCGTACGGCATGCACCTGGCCGTCCCGGCCGGCTCCTCGGTGCGCTTCGACCCGGGCTCGGACGTCGAGGTCGGGCTGGTGCCGATCGGCGGCGAGCGGGTCGCGATCGGCTTCGCCGGACTGGTGGACGGTCCGCTGGACTCGCCCCGGGTCCGGCGGGAGGCGCTGCGCCGGGCGGCCGAGCAGGGCTACCTCGGCGCCAACGGCCCGAGCAGTGCGGACGGCCCGAGCAGTGCGAGCAGTGCGAGCAGTGACGACGAGGCTCAGGAGAGCCAGCGGTGAGCAGCAGCAGCGGCAGCGCGTCGATCGAGGCGGCCGAGTACGCCGCCGTGCACGGCCCGCGAGCCGGCGACCGGGTCCGGCTCGGCGACAGCGGGCTGGTCGTCCGGGTCGAGTCGGACTCCCAGCGGCCGGGCGACGAGTTCCTCACCGGTTTCGGCAAGACCGCCCGCGACGGCCTCCACCTCAAGGCCGCCGCCGTCCGCGACACCTGCGACCTGGTCATCAGCAACGTCCTGGTGATCGACGCGATCCAGGGCATCCGGAAGACCTCGATCGGCATCCGGGAGGGGCGGATCGCCTCGATCGGG
Source organism: Kitasatospora sp. NPDC059160 (assembly GCF_042755465.1). Classification (NCBI taxonomy): domain Bacteria; kingdom Bacillati; phylum Actinomycetota; class Actinomycetes; order Kitasatosporales; family Streptomycetaceae; genus Kitasatospora; species Kitasatospora sp. NPDC059160. Next base: position 7,289 of record NZ_JBHZCN010000091.1, read on the forward strand.
CGGGCCGGCAACCCGGACACCCTGGACGGCGTCGACGTGGTCGTCGGCACCGGGACGGCGATCGTCTCCGGCGAGGGGCTGATCCTGACCGCCGGGGCCATCGACACCCACGTCCACCTGATGTCCCCGCGGATCATGGAGGCCTCGCTGGCCTCCGGCGTCACCACCATCATCGGCCAGGAGTTCGGCCCGGCCTGGGGCGTCGGCGTCAACTCGCCCTGGGCGCTGCGCCACGCCTTCAACGCCTTCGACGCCTGGCCCGTCAACATCGGCTTCCTGGGCCGCGGTTCGTCCTCCCACCCGGCGCCGCTGGTGGAGGCGCTGGCCGAGGGCGGCGCCTGCGGCTTCAAGGTGCACGAGGACATGGGCGCCCACACCCGCGCGCTGGACACCGCACTGTCCGTGGCGGAGGTCCACGACGTCCAAGTGGCCCTGCACACCGACGGGTTGAACGAGTGCCTGTCGGTCGAGGACACCCTTCGGGTGCTGGAGGGCCGGACCATCCACGCCTTCCACATCGAGGGCTGCGGCGGCGGACACGTCCCGAACGTGCTCAAGATGGCCGGCGTGCCGAACGTCATCGGCTCCTCCACCAACCCCACCCTCCCGTACGGGCGGGACGCGATCGCCGAGCACTACGGCATGATCGTCTCCGTCCACGGCCTGAAGACCGACCTGCCCGGCGACGCCGCCATGGCCCGCGACCGCATCCGCGGCGGGACGATGGGCGCCGAGGACGTGCTGCACGACCTCGGGGCGATCGGGATCACCTCCTCCGATGCCCAGGGCATGGGCCGCGCCGGGGAGACGGTGCGCCGCACCTTCGCGATGGCCGGCAAGATGAAGGCCGAACGCGGACCGATGGAGGGCGACGGCCCGTCCGACGACAACGAGCGGGTGCTGCGCTACATCGCCAAGCTCACCGTCAACCCGGCCATCGCGCACGGGCTCTCGCACGAGGTCGGCTCGGTCGAGGTCGGCAAGCTCGCCGACCTGGTGCTGTGGAACCCGGCCTCCTTCGGTGCCAAGCCGTACCTGGTGCTCAAGGCCGGCTTCCCCGCGTACGGCGTCACCGGCGACCCCAACGCCGCCACCGAGAGCTGCCAACCCCTCGTCCTGGGGCCGCTGTTCGGCGCCCACGGCGCCACCCCGGCGGACCTCTCGGTGGCCTTCACCAGCCGCGCCGCCGCCGAGGCGGGCACCGGCGACCGGCCGTACGACCGGATGACCACCCGGCGCCGGCGGGTCGCCGTCCGGCACACCCGCGGCATCGGGCCGGCCGACCTGGTCCGCAACAGCCGGCTCGGGCAGATCATGGTCGACGGGCAGCGGGGCCTGGTCACCCTCGACGGGACCCCGCTGCACTCCGACCCCGCCGAGGAGGTCTCGCTGAACCGCCTCTACTTCCTCTGACCCCGCCGCGGCGGCGGACACCCCTTCACGTCCGCTTGAAGAACTCCACCTCGGCCAGCGCGACGGTGCGGCCCGGGCCGGTGCCCGCCGCCTCGCGGACGGTCAGCTTCACCTGGACGACGTCGCTGATGCCGGTCGCCACCGTCTGCGGGCCCGGCTGGTCGTTGAGCGTGACCTGCTTACGGTGCACCTCGCCGTCCGAGGCGGTGACCTCCAGGGCGAGCACCAGCGGGCGGGCCTGCTGCCGGAACTGCTCCGGGTCCGCGGAGGCGCCGGTGTGGACGATCAGGTCCACCAGCCGGAACGGGGTGCGGAAGGTGAAGTCGACGGAGTCGCCGATCGCGGGCGCGCCCCAGTAGGTGTTGGAGAGGCCGTCGTCGGCCGCGCTCGCGGGGTGCCCCTCGACCGCGGCCGACGCCGTGGTCAGCGAGGGCGAGACCGGCGCGGTGCTGCCCAGCTTGTCCAGCACGTCCTGGTAGGCGTTCTTGCCGAGCGGGTACAGCAGGACCCCCGCGACCACCAACGCGAGCAGCACGATCAGCGCGATCGTGCGGCGCAGCGCGTTGCCCGAACCGCCGATCCGCACCCGGCGCCGGAACGGCCACCGGGTGCGCCACCAGGGCAGCTCCGGGGCGGCCGCGGTGACGGTCAGCGGGGCCGCGCAGCGCCGGCAGAACCGGCGCTCGGGCAGGTTGGGGGTGCCGCAGCGCGGGCAGGGCGGGCCGTCCTGGGCCTCCTCGACGGCGGAGGCCCGGACGACGGGACGCGGCGCGACGGGCTTGGCGGGCTGCACGGCGACCGGGTCGGTCGGCTCGGTCTGCGGTGCGGCGGGCGGTCGCGGCCTCGGGTCCGGCTCAGGGGCCGGGGCCGGGGCGGGCTCGGATGGCGGGGCGGGAGCCGGTACGGGCCGCGCCCGGGTGGAGGTCGAGCGCGAGGTCTCGGCGGACGGCGGGGACGGCGGCTCCTCGACGGGCCGCTTCTCGACGGGCGGCTTCTCGACGGGCCGTTCCTCGACGGCCGCGGCGGGTTCCGGGACCGCGACCTCCGGGACCGCGACAGGTTCCGGGGCGACGGGCGGTTGGGTGCGCCGACTCCGGCTGGTGACCCGCCGGGAGACGTTCCGCCAGGTCCGCGAGGTGTCGGGGGCGGCCGGCTCGGGCGCAGCAGGCCCGGGCTCGGGCTGGGGCGCAGACTCCGCTTCGGGCTGGGGCCTGGGCTCGGGCGCAGCAGGCTCGGGCTCGGACCCCGTCGAGGCTGGCACGGGCGCGGGCCCGGCCACCGGAGCGGGCGCGGCCCCCGCGGCGGGCGCGCGTCGCGACCACCCCAGGTAGGCGCCGCAGTTGCCGCAGAAGTCGTCGCCCTCCGCGTTGGCCGTGCCGCATTCGGGACACACCGGCATCCGTCAGCCCTCCGCTCGCCCGGGTGGACCGGGCAGGATCTCGACCCGGCAGGTCAGGTGGACCGGGCAGCCGGCCCGGACGACGGCCAGCACCTGGTCCTCGTCCAGCCCCGCGCCGCCCAGCGGCCAGACCCGGACCAGCACCCCGCCGCCGCCCGGTGCGGGCGGCAGGGCGCGGTCGGGGTCGGCGTCGGTGGACCAGGCCGCGCCGCCGCCGTCCGTGATCTCGGCCCCGGCGCCCAGCACCAGCCGCAGCCGCTCGGTGAGCCCGCGCCGGGTGCCGCGCCAGCGGTGCAGTTCCACGGCGCGCCCGATCACCGCCCGGCGCACCTCCTCCGGCCAGGCCGGGTCGACCTCGACCGCGACCCAGGAGGCCAGCCAGTCGAGGAAGTCGGTGGGCGCGAGCTCGGGCCGGAAGTAGGCGGGCAGGTTGTCCAGGGTGGCGAAGACCGGGGCGAGGACGGTGTCCAGGCCGGCCGTGAAGCGCTGGGCGAAGTCGTCGTCGGCGAAGAGCGCGGGCAGCAGTTCGCCGATCGGGTGCGGGCTGGGCAGCCCGGGGACGGCGGCTCTGGTCATGGGGTGCCGTCCTCGGTGACGGCGGTGACCACGACCTGGTGCTGGTGCGAGAAGACCAGGGCGTCCGGCGGGACGTCGACCCGCTCGGCGGGCGCGCCCCGGCGTCCGGTGATCGGGTCGGCCGGGAAGAGCCGCAGCTCCTCGACGCCCGCGACGGCGGCCACCCGCTGGAGCACCGCGAACACCTCGCCGTACTGCACCGCCCGGCCGAACGGCCAGCCGGTGCCGGCGGCGCCGCCGCGCAGCGGGTTGAGGTGGCGGTAGAGCGCGTCCAGCACCGCCTCGCGGACCCGGTCGGGGTCGGCGGCGCGGGTGGTGAGCCGGGCGACCACGGTGACGCCCTGGTAGGCGGGCGGCTGGACGAGGACCCGGGTGCCGATCAGCCGCCGCTCGTCCAGCGCGGCCGCCACCTCGGCCAGCACCTGTTCGTCCGGGATGAGCTGCTCGAAGCGCAGCCGCTCGCCCTCGTCGGCGACGGCCTCCGGCACCACCAGCACCCGCACGGCCCCGGCCTCCCCGCCGGTGGCGGGCACGCAGCTGACCCGGGCGGCGGAGGGCGCGGCCTGCCGGGCGATCAGTTCGAAGTCCCCGGCGGTGACGGCGCGTTCCTGCAGCCGCAGCTGGTGCGGGGCGCGCGCCTTGGCGTTCTCGACCGTCTCGCCGTCGACCCCGCCCCGGGCGGCCTCCCGGTTGTCCACCCGGGCGACGTACGGGACGGAGCTGCGCAGCACCGTGACGGTGTTGCGGGCGACGTTGCCCGCGATCCCGCCGCCGGTGCGGTACTGCGGGACGCGCAGCCGGGCGCCCTTGGGCGGCACCGCGCCGAAGGCGCGCAGGCTGCCGTCGGGCTCCCGGACGGCGGGCGGGAACAGGAACTCGCCGTTGGTGGCGTCCAGCACCACGTGCCGGTCGGTCGGCGCGGAGTCGCCGAAGTGCTCGACGACGGTCCAGCGCTGCCAGCCGTCGCCGGCCGAGACCTCGACCGCCGGTGCTCCGCCGTCCAGCAGTACCGGCGGCCGGGCGAGCCGGAAGCGCTGGCCCGCGACGCCCTCCGAGGTGCCCAGCGGCGCGTCGGTGACGGTCCGGGCGTGCACGGCGGTGGCGGTGCCGCCGACGGTGAACACCTCGGCCCGGCGCACGGTCGGGGACTCGGAGTAGAACGGCTGGCCGGGCTGGGGCTCGGTCACCCGGCAGCGCAGCCAGCCGGCCCGCCGCCCGGCCACCACCGAGGCGGTGTGCCCGGCGGGTACGAACACCAGCACCTCGCCGGGCCGGTTGAGGCCGCCGGTGGTGTCGCTGCCGGTCTCGCAGGCGATCCAGCGGGCGCCGTCCCACACCTCCCAGACCAGCGGGGGCTGGCGCGGGTCGACGCCGACGCCCTCCACCCGGCTGTCCAGTCGCACGGCCAGGATGCAGCGCGGCACCACGGCGGGCAGGGCGAACAGCATGGCGTCCCCCGCCGCCGGGCGGGTCTGGAAGCACCGCACGTCCGCGCCGTCCGCCAGCCGGCCGGTGACGTCGGCCTGCTCGCCGGTGGCGGAGACGGTGACCAGCCGCTCCAGCGCGCTGGGGACGACCGGGAGGTCCTCGGCGGTGGCGAAGACCACCGCCTCGTCGGTCTCGGTGCGCAGCGTGGACACCTCGGTGCCGGCGCGCAGCAGGACCGTCTCGGGCTGCGGGGCGGAGAGCCAGAAGTCGACCTCGGCGCGGGCCGCGGCGGGCGGGAAGAGCCGGATGCCCAGCAGGTCCAGGAAGGCGGTGTAGTTCTTCTCGGGCACCCGGTTCAGCCGGTAGAGCAGCTGGTCGACCAGGTAGGCGAAGGTCTCGATCAGGGTGACGCCCGGGTCGGAGACGTTGTGGTCGGTCCACTCCGGGGCGCGCTGCTGCACGTACCGCTTGGCCTCGTCGACGAGTTGCTGGAACCGGCGGTCGTCCAGGTTCGGGGAGGGCAGTGCCATCAGCGGGCACCTCCGTTCGCGGCGGCGGCCCGTTCCGGGTCCGCGGTGTCCGCTTCCGGGGACTCCGGGATCGTGTAGAAGGGGAAGACCAGGTTGCGGCGGTCGTTGGTGGCCCGCACGGTGTAGTGGACGTCGATGTAGAGCGTGCCCTCGTCGACCCGGTCGAAGGCGATCACCACGTCGTCGACGGTGATCCGCGGCTCCCAGCGTTCCAGCGCGATCCGCACCTCGCGGGCGATCCGCCCGGCGGTGGTGCTGTCGCCCGGGGCGAAGACGTACTCGTGGATGCCGCAGCCGAACTCGGGGCGCATCGGCCGCTCGCCGGGGGCGGTGCCGAGGATCAGCCGGATCGCCTCGGCGAGCTCACGGTCCCGCTCCACCATGCCGATCCCGCCGGTGGCGTTCACCCGCAGCGGGAAGGCCCAGCCGCGGCCGATGAAGTCGTTGCTCATATGTCCCCGCCGATCAGCACGTTGAACGCCCCGGCGATGATCTGGGCGCCGCAGGTCGTCTTGTCCCGCATCCGGGCCGCGGGCAGGCCGCCGATCAGCACCACTCCCCTGGTCACCCCGCCGAGGTCGGGCTCGACCAGGTTGGCGGGGCCCATCTCCACGTGCGGGACGCAGGCGTGCACGGTGCCCGCCACCGCGGCGGGGCGGCCGCCGATCAGCACCGTCGCCACCTTGAGGGCACCCGGCGGCGGGGTGGTGAGGACGCCGCCGTGGTCGGTCGGGTCCCCGGTCCGGGCTGCGGGGGGCATGTGCGGTCTCCATTTCCGAGGGCGCCCTGCCGGGCACTCTTCGTGCTGCGGTTCCTGCTGCGGTTCCTGCTGCGCTTCTTGCTGCGCCTCTTGATGGTCCGTCAGTTGATGCGCACGAAGGCCCCCTTGAGGACGGCCTCGGCCCCGCCGTCCACGGTGACCGCCGTCGTGCCGCGCACGTTCACCGAACCGCCGCGCACGTTCACCTCGCCGGTGCCCGCGTCCAGGGTGATGCCGGAGGAGGTCAGGCGCACCGTGCTGCCCGCCCCGCCGACCCCGCCGTGCACGGTCAGCAGGATCTCCCCGCGCTGCTGGTCCAGCCGGACCTCCAGCTTCCCGTCGCCGCTGGCCAGCCGGACCCCGGAGCTGCCGCCCGGAACGTCCAGCAGTTCCAGCCGGTGACCCGAACGGGACACCACGGAACGGCGGTTGACCTTGCCGGCGGTCGCGTCGACCAGCGGCACGTCGTGCGGCGAGGGCCGGTCCACGCCGTTGTAGAGCCCGCCCAGCACGTACGGGCTGTCCAGGTCGCCCTGTTCGAAGCCCACCAGCACCTCGTCGTTGACCTCCGGGCTGACCACGCCGCCGCCCCCGTGGCCGCCCCACTGCACGGTGCGCACCCAGTCGGAGACGTAACTGTCGTCCAGCCAGGGGAACTTCAACCGGACCCAGCCGCGCTGGTCGGCGCCCGGCTCCCGGACGTCGGTGACCACGGCGACGGCCAGGCCCGGCATCCGCGGGCCGCGCGGCGGCGCGTTGCCGCCGGTCGCCAGCCCGGCCAGCGAACGGTCCGGCGAGGTGCTGACCACCACCGTGGTGCGGTAGCCGCGGAACGGCTCCAGCAGGTGCCGCACCCCGGTGGCGGTGTAGCGGCCGGAGAAGGCCGCGCCGACGTTCCCCAGCGCGACGGCGGTGCCCGCCCGCAGCCGCGGGTTCCCCTCGGCCACCACCTCCAGTTCGCCGAAGCCCCCGGCCACCGAGGCGGCCAGCGAACGGGCGACGGCGGCGGTCTCCGCCTGGGTGCGGTACGGGGTGTCGGCGACGGTCAGCCGGGCCCGGCCGGGGAAGGCCGAGGCCACCACCGAGGGGCTCAGCCCCGGCAGCACGGTCGTCGAGGCGACCGACGGCTCGGTGGCGACCAGGGCGCTCTTGGTGGTGACGTTCCAGCCGCGCGCCTCGACCGTGTCCGCCCCGGCCGCGCCGGTCAGCACCCCGCGCAGCTCCAGCAGGTTGCGCCCGTACTCCAGCACCAGCGGGTTCTGCGGCGCGGGCGTGCTCGGCGCCGGCGCCGAGGAGGCGGGCTGCGGCCGGACGAACTCCAGCTTGCCGTCGTCGTCCACCCGTACCTGCGCGCCGCTCTCCTGCGCCAGGAACTGCAGGAACTCCCAGTCCGGCACGTTCGCCTGGGACAGCTGCTGGTGCACCACCGGGAAGGAGTCGACCTGCCCGCAGGCCAGGCCGGCGCCGGCGGCGACCTCGCGCACGATGTCGGCGGTGGTCATGTTCCGGAAGGCCTTCACCCGGCGCCCGCGCATCAGCCGGTGGGTCACCGCCGCCGCCCGCACCACCGTGTACGAGCCCGTGGTGTCCACCTCCAGCTCCAGCGCCGTCACCTCCCCGGTGAACAGCCGCGCCCGGGTGTTGCCCTGGACGGTCACCACGGAGACCCGCAGCTCGGTGCCGATGGTGATCCCGGTCGCGGAGAGGAAGGTGTGGTCGGCGTCCCGGAAGCTCAGCACCGCCGTGTCCGGCAGGCCGACGCTCTCCTCGATGTCGCAGGAGACCAGCTGCGCCGCCCACACCGGCGGCAGCGGCCCCGGCGCCTCGACGACGGGATCCGCGGCGAACGGCCGGCCGCCCCGGGCCTCGGGCGTGGTCACGCCGCACCGCCCCGGGTCAGCTCGTCGATGCCCGGCACGATCAGCTCCGCGCCCGGGACCAGCACCAGCGGGTCGTCGATGCCGTTCGCCTCCGCGATGGTCCGCCAGGCCGTCGCGTCCCCGTACGCCCGCCAGGCCAGCAGCGGCAGGCTGTCGCCCGCGATCACCCGGTGGGTGCTGCGGGCCTCCGGGGAGCCGGAGGTCGGGTTCTGCCCGGCCGGGTCCACGCTCGCCTCGTCGATGGAGAGCGAACAGACCGCGCGCAGCGGGTTGCCGTCCACGTCGAAGAGCGTGTACGTGACGGACAGGCCGGTCAGCACCCCGTTGAACGAGGTCGTCTTCAAGGTGCCCCAGTCCAGCCGGATCCACGGGCTGGCCGGGGTCTTGCGCGCCAGGCTCGTCGGGGTCGGCACGCAGGCCGTCATCAGCTGCTCCACCGCCCGCTCCACCGAGTTGTCGTGGGTCGCGGTCGAGTCCAGGAACACGTCCAGGGAGAGCGAGCGCGGGCCGCTGCCGACGAACTCCGGCAGCGCCGACTGGCCCGCCATCCGGGACGGCGTGCGCCGCCACTCGGTGGACTTGCGCAGCACCAGGGTCGCCGGGTTGAACTGGAGCGGGAGCCGCGCGATCGCACCGCCGGGCTGGGCGCCGACGGTGGCCGGCGGCTCCATGATGGTCAGTTGCGCCCGGGTGACGCTCGCGGGGACCGCCGACGACATCTGGCTGCTCCTTGGGTCTTGGAGAGGGGAAGGGGGGTGAGGGGTGGCGCTCAGGACGGGCGCAGGCCCGCGTGGGCGATCTCCAGGGACTCCATGGCCGGTTGCGAGCTCGACGGGTCGAAGGACGGCCCGTCCCACCGCACCGGGACGATCCCGAGCACCTGCCAGCCGACGATCCGGCTCAGGTCCGGCCGCAGCGCCACGATCTCGCCGTCCTTCGGCTCGACCTTCCGCACGATCTCGTTCAGCCACCGGGCGATCTTGGCGGTGTCCGCGGTGACCGCGCGGCTCAGCGTGATGTTCGTCCAGGTGATGCGGCCCGGCAGTTGCCAGGCGAACCCGTTGTTGCCGCCCTCCGCGTACTGCTCGATCTCGACCTGCGCGCCGAGCCCCGAACAGGTGGTGAACTCGCCCAGGTCGTTCCCGCCGATCGTCAGGCTGAAGAACACACTGCTCGCGAAGATGTTGTCGGTCATCGGCCCCGCCTCCTGCTGTGCTGCTGCTCACGGTCTACGTCGATCCGGTCCCCCGGCGGCCGTCCGGCCCCGGCGCGCGCTCAACGGCGCAGGTCGTACGGCTTCCCGGCCCGCTCCCGGCCCCTGCGCAGCTCGGTGCGCAGCAGGCGGCCGACCGGTTCGACCAGGCGCCGGGCCAGTTCGTCCAGGTCACCGGGTGCGGCGTGGTCGGGCTTGTCGGGGTCCTCGGCCGCCGTGGCGCCCTTCCCCGCACTGCCCGTCCCCGCGCCGCCGGGCGGCCGTTGCCCACCGGGCTGACCGGTGCCCGACGGGGCCGCCTGCACGGTGGTCGGCCGGCGCGCCGGGACGGCGGTCAACGGCACCCCCACCAGCCCCGCCTGCTCGGCCACCCGCTGCAACACCTGTGCCGTACCGGGCATGGAACGGTGGACGGCGGGCGGCGGGGACTGGACGAACGAGGCGCTCCCGGATCCGACGGACTGCGCGGCCCGGGGCGCTGCACCGGGTGCCACGGACCGGGACACGACCGGCGACCGCACCGCGAGCGGCTGGGCCTGGGTCTGGGTCTGGGCCGGCGGCAGCGGGCCGGGCGCGCCCGGCAGCCGCTGGAGCGAAGGGACCACCGGCAGCGCGGGCGCTGCGGGCGGTGCGGGTCGGACGGGCTGCGCAGGTCGGACGGGCTGTGCGGCGCCCGCCGGCGCTGCCGCCCCTTGCGACGACGACCCGGCTGCCGCCGCAGGCCACTGGGCGCGCTGGACGACCGGCGAGGGCGCGCCGGAGGACAGCGGCGAGGCGGCCCGTGGGAGCGCCTGGACACCCGGCGGCGCGAGGCGGACCACGGGCACCGGCGCCGACGCGGCCGACCGGCCGCCGGCCCACCCGTCGGACCGGGCTCCGGATCGGGCTCCGGACCGGGCACCGGGCTGCGGACGGCCGGACAACGACCGGGCGGCAGCGAGGCGTTGGACAGTCGCAGGACTGTGGCCACCACCTCCCTGCGGCTGCTGCGCCACGGGCACCGCGCCGCGCGGCCGTTCGGACCGGACGGGTGAGGGGCCGTCGGCGGACGCCGCAGTCGGTGCGGCGCCGCCGGGCGCTGAACTCCTCTGCGCGGAAGGGCGATCGACCACCGCCCGGCCACCCCGGTGTTCGGGTGAACGCCGGGAGCGCAGCCGCTGCACGGCCGTCGCCACCGCGAGCCCGACGCCCCCGCCGGACGGACGACCGGCGGCCACGACACCCTCTCGCGGCTGTGCCACCGGCTGCCCGGCGTCGGCAGTCCGACCGCCCCCGGGGCCCGTCCCGCGCCGGGGAGCGACAGCCCCCCGGCTCTCCCGCGGCGACGCAGCCGACAGCGACCGTGCCGCGGCCGTCGCATCCTGCTCAGGCACTGAATCCGTGCGGCGCGCAAGGGCGTTGGGCCAGGCCACCGGAACCACCGGCGGGGCGGCGGGTACCGCAGCGGCCCCCGACCGGGCACCGCCGCCGCCCGCGAGGGGCACCGACGCCGCCGCCAGGGCGACCGCCATCGGACGCTCCCCGATCAACCCACGCCTCCGGGCGGTGGATTGGACGGCCCGCTGCACGCCCAGGCCGCCTCCGGCCGGACGGGCCGGAACCACCGGGCCGCCGCCGACACGTCCGGCCGCACGCGGCTCCGCGACGGGGCCGGATCCAGCAGTCGGGGAACCAGTTGACGCTGCGTCAATCATGCTCAAAGAGACTGGCGTTGAGGCTGGTGCACTGACCGCGCGCTGCACGGGCGCACCCCCACCGGCGGCGGGCGCGCTCGGCCCACCGCCTCCCGGCAGGACGACCGAGCCCCGCCGGACCCGCCGCCGCCCACCGGCCGACGAACCGGCAGCGCCTGCGGCTGCCGCCGTCGGCGGTATCGCGTCGAGGGGCGCGCCCAGACCCGAGCGCGGCCGCGCCGGGGCCTGGGTCGGAGTCGGAGCCTGGGCCGGGATCGGAGTCGGAGCCGGGGTCGGCGCTTGCGCCCGAGCCGGGGTCGAAGCCGGGGCTCGGGGCGGGATCGCGGTTGGGCGCGAAGGCACCCGGGACGCCCGTTCGGCAGTCGGTGAGGACGGCGCACGCTGGACGGTTGCCCCGCCGACGGGCCCGGGCCCGCTCCCACGCGCCGCCCGCTCACCGCTCCGGGCCTCCCCGCCACCCGTGCCTCCGGGCTCGGCGCGAACCACCGGCATGGCCGGGGCACCCGGTGCGGACTCGGTCGTCCGGGGAGCGGACGCAGCCAGGGGCGCCGCGCTCGCGGGCAGCGCCGTCAAGGGCGCGCCGAGCACCGGACGGGCCGGTGCGTCACCACGCGTCGCCGCGGCTCGCTGCACGGACACGTGAGCGGTGCTACCCGGGCCCGACGGCGCCGTCCGGGCCGCTGGCTCGGTGCGCTCGGGCACCCGCTCGGCACGGGCCGACTCCTCCGCCGCGACTACCGGCTGGGACTCTTCAACAGCAGGGCTCGACACGCCGTCGACGACGTCCGGCGTGGCCCCGCTCCGCCGCCCCGGGACGGCCGTCACCGGCCGTACGGTCAGCAACCGGGGGCGCCGCGCCACGGTCAGCGGTGCGCTGACGGCCCGCGGTCGCACCCCACGCTGAACGGCCGGGCCTGCCACGCCGTTCCGACGCGGCACCCCGGCGGGCGTCTCCGACTCCCGGGCCGTACGGCCCGTCGTACCGGCGGGCGTCTCCACGGCTCCGGCCTCGCCGGGCACGGTTGCCGCACCCGCCGCCGGACCGGCACCGCCCGACGGACCCGGCACCGCGGCCCCGGCCCGCCGATCGGCGCCACCCGTCCGCACTGCGCGGGCCCCGGCCCCGGCCGACCGTACGGGCAACTGCCGCAGCCGGACGGACCGTTGGACGGGCCCGGCCCGCCGCCGATCCGCCCGCGCGGACGGCTCGGCCGACCCCGGCGAGTCCTGCGACTCCGCCGGCCCGGCCGCCACCGCACCCACCGTAGGCCGCAGGACGAGCTCCTCCCCGGCGCCGGCGGTCACCGACGGACGGCCCGGCACCGCGACCGCCCGCAGGATGCCCGCCGGGGCGGAGGGCAGCACGGAGTGGCCGAGCGGTCCGCTCAGCGAAGGGTCCTGCCAGGCGGAGAGCCGGGAGCGGAACGCCAGGCCGTCACTGACGCCGCGCGGCGACGCCCCGGCCAGGGTGGGGACCAGCGGCGCCACGGCGCGCCAGCCCCCGTCCCCGGCCGCCGGTCGCGGCCGCGCGACCCCGACTGCACCGACTGCACCGACTGCACCGGCAGCCGAGCCCGAGGCCGTGTCGGAGCCCGACCCCGGATCAACCCCGGCGCCGGACCCGCCGCGCCGCCGCCCGATCCAGTCCCGCAGCCCCACCCCCGTCACCCACCCTCACTGATGCGGGAGTTGAGCCGCGCGACCTCGCGCACCCACTGCCCGCGCTCGTGGTGGGTCAGGTCGAGGAGGTCCTCCCGCGACCAGTGGAGGTGGTAGGCGATGTACGCGATCTCCTCGTACAGCCGAGCAGGCGCGTACGTCACGATTCCCCCAGGCGCCCACCGGCGAGGTCGACCTCGAAGGCGCCGTCGCAGTGCGGGCAGGTCACGGCGGCGCGCGTGTGGCCTTCGCTGTTGATCCGCTGGTAGAGGTCCTGGAGGAAGGCCACGTCGGTGGCGTACATCCGCTCGACGATGCCCGTGTGCACCTCGGCGAGGTCGCCCAGCCTGGTGATCACGTGGCTGAGCAGCACCACGCTGAGGTAGGCCGGGTTCTCCTTGACCCGCAGGTCGATCTGCGGCATCAGTTCGTCGCGCGCGGTCGCCAGGCGCATGGCGCCGTGGCGGTGCACGGTGCCGTCGTCGTCGACGTAGCCGAGCGGCAGCTCGAACTCGAACTCGGTGTGCGGAGACTGCCGCCGGGGCGGCCCGGCCGGCCCCGCCTGCCCCGGGGCCGCCTGCTGCGGCGCGGGGTTCTGCGGGGCCGGGGCGCCTTCCAGCAGTTCCTCAAGGCCGATCTTGCGCCTCACTCGACCCGGATCTCCTCGAACACGATGGTCACCGTCTCGGTCGCGGCGCTGGACTCGCCCGCGCTGAGCGTGGGGCCCTCCCAGCGGCTCGCCCAGGCGTTGGTGAGCTGGATGCGGCGCAGGGTGGCCCCGGTGGTGTCCTTGACCTCGATGGTGAGGTTCTGCCGGGCGGTGTTGATCGCCCCGTTGTTGAGGGTCTCCTTGATCCAGTCCGTGAACGCGCCGCTCTTGTCCAGGCCGCGGGTGATGGTCACCTCGCCGGGCAGTCGGGCGCCGGGCTGCTTGCGGACGATCAGCTTGCCCTCTTGGGTCACCTGCTTGTACTCGACGACGTCCTGTTCGACCGTCAGGTTGCTGATCTCCTTGACGGACTCGACGTTGTAGCCGCCGAGTTGGACGCCGAATATGTGTGTGGAGAGCGGATCGCCTTCAGCCATGGCGTGTGGTCACCTTCCGATGTGTGTCGACAGTGGGGCCGGCGGGTGGGTCTGCGGTGGGGCCGCGACTCACTCGTCGAGGAGGCTGGTGCTGTCGGAGAACTGGGCCAGCCGGAACACCACGAACTCGGCCGGCTTCACCGGGGAGACGCCGATCTCGCAGATCACCTGTCCGAGGTCGATGGACTCGGGCGGGTTGTTGTCACGGTCGCACTTGACGTAGAAGGCCTCGGCCGCGGTCTGGCCGAACAGCGCCCCGCGCCGCCACTCCTCGGTGAGGAAGGCGGTGATGTTCCGCCGGATGCTGGACCACAGCCGGTCGTCGTTGGGTTCGAAGACCACCCACTGGGTCCCCAGGAGGATGGACTCCTCCAGGTAGTTGAAGAGCCGGCGCACGTTGAGGTAGCGCCAGGCCGGGTCGGAGGAGAGGGTGCGGGCGCCCCAGATCCGGATGCCGCGGCCGGGGAACGCCCGGACGCAGTTGACGCCGATCGGGTTCAGCAGGTCCTGTTCGCCCTTGCTGAGCCGCAGTTCGAGGTCGACGGCGCCGCGGATGACCTCGTTGGCGGGCGCCTTGTGGACCCCGCGTTCGGCGTCGCTGCGCGCCCACACCCCGGCCGCGTGGCCGCTCGGCGGCACCAGCACGTTGCGGCCGGTGGCCGGGTCGAAGACCTTGATCCACGGGTAGTAGAGCGCGGCGTAGCGGGAGTCGAAACCGGCCTCGTCCTGGCGCCAGGTGCGCATCCGCTGGGCGTTGAGGCCGGGCGGCGGGTCCAGCACGGCGATCCGGTCGCCCATCTGCTCGCAGTGCGAGATCACCGCGAGCTGGACGGTGCGCAGGCCCTCGTCGTCGAGGTCGCCGCGCTGGTAGGCGCTCATCAGGTCGGGCACCGCGACCATGGTGATCTCGTCGATCGCCTCCAGGCCGGAGAAGCCGGTGCGGGCGGCCGCGTCGCCGACGTACTCGGCCGGGTCCAGCCGGGTGCCGGCGGCCGCCACCGGGCCGGTCGCGGGGGCCGGGGCGGCGGCGAGCGCGTGGCTGCGGCGCTCGGGGCGGCTCGGCGCGGTGCCGGGCTGCTCGGCGACGGCGACCAGCTTGGACTCGCGCAGCTGGGTGACGACGTAGCCCTTGGTGTTCTTCCGGGTGGAGACGTCGTAGCTCTCGGCCACCTCGGCACCCCGGCGGACGATCAGCCGGAACCGGTCGTCGGGGACGTTCTCGCCCTCGGCGTCGGCGACCTCGACGGACACCTCGCCGCCCGCGCCGGGCAGGGCCGACAGCAGGAAGCCGCCGATCTCCACCGGCGGGGCCGCCGCGACGGCCGGGGCGGGGGCGCCGCCGGGGACCTGCCGCGCCGGGTCGCCGATCCGCACGACGTAGGCGGAGCCGCCGCCGTTGGCGAAGAACCCGTACACCGCGTGCGCCAGGTAGGTGCCCTCGGTGAACGCACCGAACCGCTGGACGTACTGGTCCCAGTTGGTCACCAGCGTGGGCTCGTGGAAGGGGCCGCTGCCGGCGAAGCCGACGAAGGCGGCGACGGCCGTGCCGACGCCCTCGATCGGCCGGGCACCGGACTGCACCTCCTCCACGTACACGCCCGGGGTCAGGTACGACGGCATACGCGCTCCTCCAGATGACCGGTCCTTGGTCTCACTCGCCCCCGAGTCTGCGTCCGGGGCCGCGCCCGGGGACAGGTCCCCGGGGTCAAGATCGGGGGCAGGATGACTGCCCCGGCGGGCACGGCCGGCTGCGCCCGGCGGCCCCCGGACGCTCCGGTCACGTACGCCCGCCGGTCACGTACGCCCGCCGGGCCCGGACCGTTCCGGTCAGCTACGCCCGCCGGCCCCCGGAGGCTCCGGGGCGGGGCGCAACCGCTCCAGCCACGGCCCGAACTCGCTCTCCAGCACCAGCCGGCCGAGCTTGCGGTACTCCCCGACCACCGCGGCGACCAGCTGGGCCATGCCCAGCGGGGTGCCCGCCCCGGCGGCCAGGTAGGCCGCGGAGACGGCGCAGGCCCGGATCGAGCCGCCGGTGAGCTCGAAGTGCTCGGCGCAGTAGTCCAGGTCGAGGTCGTCGCCGCGGGGCAGGGCCGGTCCGAGGCAGCGGTCCCAGAGCAGCCGGCGCTGCGCCCGGTCGGGCAGCGGGAACTCGGCGATGACGTCCAGCCGCCGGGTGAACGCCTCGTCGAGGTTGGCGCGCAGGTTGGTGGTGAGCAGCGCGATCCCGTCGAAGGACTCCATCCGCTGGAGCAGGTACGCGGTCTCCACGTTGGCGTGCCGGTCGTGGGCGTCCTTGACCTGCGCGCGCTTGCCGAACAGCGCGTCCGCCTCGTCGAACAGCAGGACGCCGTTGACCTGGGCGGCCTCGGTGAAGATCCGTTCCAGGTTCTTCTCGGTCTCGCCGATGTACTTGTCCACCACGGTGGAGAGGTCCACCACGTACAGCTCCATGCCGAGTTCGGCGGCGACCACCTCGGCCGACATGGTCTTCCCGGTGCCGGACTCCCCGGCGAACAGGGCGAGCACGCCGTTGCCGCGGCCGCCGCCGGGGCGCATCCGCCACCGGCCGAGCACCTGCTCGCGGTGCCGGGCGCGCAGCACCAGTTCGCGCAGCCGGTCGGCGGTGGGGTCGGGCAGCACCAGGTCGGGCCAGCCGACGGCGGGCTCGATCCGGCGGGCCAACCGGGCCAGCCCGGCGGCGTTCTGCGCCCGGACGGCGGTCCGCAGGTCCTCGGCGCGCACCGGGCGGCGCTCGGCGGCGGCCGTCCGGGCGGCAACCGAGGCGGCCCGCGCCAGCTTCTCCCGGTCCACCCGGTAGGCGGCCACCGTCTCGGCCAGGCCGTCCGTCAGTTCCTCGTCCAGCGGTGTCCCGGCGGCGGCCAGCGCGCGGGCCCACTGCGCGGCGCGGCCGTCGGCGTCCGGCGGCGGGGCGGTGACCACCACGGGACTCTCCCGCGACCAGGCCGGGTCCCACACCAGCGGGCCGTGCACGATCAGCGGGACGGCGGCGAGTTCCGCGCACAGCTCGCGCAACAGCGCGGCCCGCTCGGGGCGTTCGGGCTCCAGCCGGTCCAGCGGGCCGAGCACCACCCCGCCCCCGGCCAGCCGGGCCTCGCGGGCGAGCACCCGTACGGTGGCCCCCGGCGGGCGGGCGGCCAGCGCGGCGGCGTCGACGACCAGCGGCGGACGGCCGTCGGCGGCGAGCGCGGCCACCGCGAGCGGGCCGGCGTGGCCGCCCCGGTCCAGCAGGTAGACGGCTCCGCCCGCCGCCGTCGCGGCCGCGCGCAGCCGGTCGACGGCCTGCGCCTCGGCGGGGGTGAGCGCCCCGGCCGGGGCCATCGGTCGGGCCCGGTCGGCCGGGTCGGCGCGGCGGGCCAGCCCGGCGAGGGCGTCGTCCGGTTCGTCCTCGCCGAGCAGGTGGGCCGTCACCCGGTCCGGCACCCGCAGGGTGCGGGAGAGCAGCGGGCGGTCCGGTTCGGTGAGTTCCAGCAGGCCCCCGGCGATCAGCGGGGACCGCGCGGCGAACCGGAAGCGGCCGGCCCCGGCCCCGGGCAGCCCGCACAGGTCGAGGGCCAGCCCGACGGTCGCCCGGCGGCGGGTCAGGTCGTCGTTGAGGTAGCCGTAGAGCTGCTCGAAGCGGGGGTCGAGGTCGGGGGCGAGGGCGACCAGCAGCAGGTCGAGGTCGACCGGGAGCAGCCCGAAGGCGGCGCCGAGCCGGGCCAGCCGGGAGCCGGGCGGCGGGGCGGGCGCGTCCTGGCCGGCCGGCGTGCCGTGGCCGGTGGCCACGGCGGCGGAGGCCAGGATCCGTTCGACCGCCTCCGGGCCGAGGTACTGGCCGCGGTACGGGTCGTCCGGGTCCGGGTCGTCGGCCCGGCGCTCGCGCACCGCGGTGCGGACCCGCTGCTCGACCCGGTGCAGGCGTTCCCACAGGTGGCCGTTGTCGTGGCCGTGACCGTCCCCGTTGTCGGGGCCGGGCGGGGCCCCGGGCACCGCCAGGGCGAGGTCCGGGCTCACCTGATCCCACCCCCGCTGCTCCCGCCCTTGTTGCTCCCACCCCTGCTGCGGCGGCCGGGCGGCAGGGCGCGGTCGCGCGGAGCGGCGAAGCCCTCCGCCCCGGGGTCGCCGGCGGTGTCGCGGTAGCGCAGCCGACGGCCGGGGTCGACGGCGGGCGACTCGGCCGTGTGCGAGGTGTCCACGGCGTGCACCACCAGCCCCTCGGTGACGGGCGGTCCGGCGGGGGTGAGCGGCCCGGCGAGCGGGGCGAGCACCCGCAGGTCGATCGAGGGCCGCAGTTCCCCGCCGAGCGCGGACCAGACGTCGGAGACCGACGGCAGGCCGGTGTCGCGTCCGGCGATGTCCAGGCCGACGGTGAGTCCGAGCCGGGCGAGCGTGCCGGTGAGCAGCCGGGCGGGCAGCGCGTCGACGGCGGTCAGGCACTGCAGCACCTCGGCCAGCAGCCGGTGTTCGTCCTGCGGTCGGTTGGTCCAGACGGTGACCAGGTAGGCCAGTTCGAACCAGCGCGGCGCGGCGCGGTGGCCGAGCACCAGGCCGTCGGCGTCGTGTTCGGCGACGGCGCCGGCCTGGCGGCGCCCGGTGTCCTCGCGGACGTCGTACAGGAAGACGCTGACGGTGGGCGCGGTGCGCCGGGCCGCCAGGTCGCGGGTGGGCGCGTCGAGGACGACCTCGACGCCGCGCTCGGGCAGTCCGGCCTCGGCGAGCAGCAGCCGCAGCGCCTCGTCGACTTCGTGGATCACCGCCGCTCCACCTCCCCGGCCGGCCCCTGCCCCTGCACGGGAAGTCGACCGGGCCGACGTCCCGTGCCCGCCATCTCACGCCTCACCAGCGCTCCACCCTCTCCGTGCACAGCACACCACCGCCTCCGGCCTCACACCCGCACGGGAAGTCGGCCGGGCCGACGTCCCGTGCGGCCACGGCGTCCTCCGGGCTCACCGCCGGTCCACCTCTCCCGGCGGGCCGATGCTGCCCTCGACCACCAGGAAGGGCGTGGTGATTGGGGAGAAGCCGGGGCCGTCGGCCGTGATGGTGCGCGGGCCGGTCTCGTCCTTGGGCAGGATGAGCAGCTGGCCCGCGAAGGTCCCGTCCGCCTTGGGGTACGTGGGCGCGGCGGCGGCGGTGATGCCGGGGTTCCAGGTGAAGCGGACGGGGGCGCCGGGCGGGAAGTCCACGCCGCGCACGGAGGTCACGAAGCCGGGCTTGCCGATCGGCGGCACCGCGACGATCCGCGGCTGGACGACCCGCAGCGGGGTGCTGGCCCGGTGCGGGCCGGGTGTGGCGTCGGTGCCGGTGGTGGTCAGTTCGGCGGTGACGGTGGTGTCCAGCACCGCGACGGGCGAGAGCACCACCCGGACCACCTGGCTGCGCCCCGGGCGCAGGTCGGCCAGCGCGCAGTTGCCGGCCCGGCAGCCGGGCGGCAGCGCCTCGGTGGGCACGCCGGCGGGCAGGCCGAGGGTGAGCCGCAGGCCGGTGGCGAGGGCCTGGCCGGTGTTGCGCACGGTGTAGCTGACGGTCACGTGGCCGCCGACGTAGCCGGGGGTCGGCTGGGCGTCGACCGCGACGGTGGGGCCGGCCTGCGGCGGTGCGGGGGCCGGCGGCGGGGGCGCGGGGGCGGGCGTGCTGCTCGGGGTGGTCGGCGCGGGGGTCGGGGTCGCGGTCGGCGTGGGTGTCGGGCTGGGCGAGGCGGTGGGGCTCGGGGTCGGCGTCGGCGTGGGCGCGCTCAGCACCGGCAGGACCGTTTCGGCCGAGTCGTTCTCCGGGTTCGGGTCGACGACCGTCCCGGTGACGCTCCAGCCGAACGGCTGGTCACCGGTGCGGGTGCCGATCAGGGTGGCGGTCACCCGCACCTCGGCGCCCGGAGCCAGGGTGCCGAGTTCGCAGCGCAGCGCGGCCGCGTCGCACGTCCCGACGGGCGTGGTGAGCCTGCCGAGCCGGGCGCCGGTCGGCACGGAGGCGGTGAGGACGGTGCCCGGTGAGGCCGCCGGCCCGCGGTTGGTCACGGTGACGGTGACGTCGGTGCTGCCCTCGACCGGCACGGCCGGGGTGCGCGGCGGCGCGCTCAGCGCCAGGTGGACGGACTGCTGGACGGCCGGTTCCTTCTGCCGTCCGGGCAGCCGCCGGTCGAGCGGGGTGAGCTTGCCGCTGGCGAGGTCGTAGGTGCCCAGCCCCTCTGGGGAGTTGGGCGGCAGGGCCCGGCGGGAGGTGAGCACCAGCTGGGCGCCGTTCGGCGTCCAGGCGGCGTCCCGCGGCTGGTACGGGCCGGTGGCGGAGGTGTCGGGCAGCGGCCGGGTGCAGGCGCCCTTGTCGTCGCGCAGCCCGGCAGGCAGCAGCACCGTGCAGTCGGTGCCGGTGGGCGAGGTGACCAGGAGGCCGTCCTGCCGGTTGTTGCCGCCGTCGCCGGCCTTGCGGTTGAAGGCGAGGCGCCGGCCGTCGGGCGAGAACACCGGACTGTCGTCGATCACGTTGCAGCTGCCGGGGCAGGCCGCCCGGCTGAGGTCGCGCTGGCGGGTGAGGTCGTCGGCGGCGACCGTCCAGACGTGCAGGTTGCCGGGGTTGCCGTTGACGACGGCGGTCCGGGAGAAGGCGATCAGCTTGCCGTCGGGGGACCAGAACGGCTCGCCGTCGGAGGCGCCCGGCTGGTCGGCGGGCGGCTGGACGGTGCCGACGATCGCGCCGGTGGCCACCTGGGCGATCAGCAGCCGACCGGGGCGGGCCGGGGTCTGCCCGGCGGCCGGGGTGCTGCGGCTGAACACGATGAGCCTGCCGTCCGGGGAGAGCGAGGGGTCGGTGTCCCGGTCGGTGGGCCCGCGGCCGGCGAGGTTCAGCGGGTGCGGGTTCGAGCCGTCGGCGTCAGCCTGCCAGATCCGCTGGATCCGCCCGGCCGGGGAGTCCTCGTAGCGGGTGACGACGAGCTGTCGGCCGTCGGGCGTGTAGCTCTGCCGCTCGTACCAGGGGTCGTAGCCGGGGCGGGGGTGGAAGAGCGGGTCGGCGCCCGGGTCGGGGTTGGTGTTGGTGTCGGCGGCCGGGTCCTCGGTGAGCACGCTGATGCCGAGGTCGCGCGGGTCGGTGCCGTCCTGGTGGACGTCCTGGACGTCGGCGGTGTTGGCGGTGGCGGCGCTGGTCTGCTCGACCACCGGGCCGCCCTCGGCCTGGGTGCCGAGCCAGGTCGGGGTCGAGATCAACCGGTTGGTGCGGTAGAGGAGTTGGGGGTCGGTGCAGTCGCAGGTCGGCGCCCGGTAGAGGTTCACCACGGGCGGCTGGTTCGGGTCGGGCTGCGGGGCCGGGGGCGGGGAGGTGAGCTGGTCGGCACTGAGGAAGAGGACGCCGGTGCCGTCGGCCAGCCAGGAGGCTGAGCCGGTGCGCCAGGTGGAGCCGGTGCCGGGGAAGAACGCCTTGTCGCCGCCGGTGGGCGAGGTGAGCATCAGGGTGCGGCCCTGGTCGCCCTTGTCCCAGGTGTAGACGATCTGGTTGCGGTGGGCGTCGTCGTTCACCGGGTTCCAGGTCGGGTCGACGGCGTCGCCGTCGGTCACATTGGTGATCTTGGCGGGCGCGCCGCCGGCGAACGGCCGCAGGTAGATCTGGCGGTGTGCCGGGTCCCCGGTGCAGGAGTACGCGATCCACTGCCCGTCGGGCGAGACGGTCGGGTGGGTCTCGTCGGCGGCGCCGTCGGTGATCCGGCGCAGCCCGGTGCCGTCCCGGTTGACCGCCCACAGCACGTGCTGGGTGCCGCCGGAGGCGGTGGTCTCCACCGCCTCGAAGACGACGCCCTTGCCATCCGGGGCGAGTGCGGGGTGGGCGGTGTCCATGCCGTTGGTGAGCCGGCGCACCGCGCCGTTCGCGTCGCGCAGGTAGACCTGGGGCAGCGGGCTGTCCCGCAGGCTGGTGAAGACCAGTTCGCCGCCGCGGGCCGAGGGTTCCTGGTCGAAGTGGACCGGGCCGGGCCCGAACAGCGGGGTGCTGGCGGCGCCGCCGGTCACCCGGCCGAGGCCGCGGTGGTTGGTGCCGGCGTAGACGATCCGCCCGGCGGCCGGGTCCTCGGCGGTGACGGCCGGGGCCGTCCGGCCGGTCGGCGTGACGGGGGCGGAGCCCAGGGTCAGCACGGCGGTCGCCAGCGCGAGCAGCACCGCGACGGCGGCCCGGGCCGGCCGCCGGACGGGGCGGGGGGTGGCGGTGGCGCCGATCACGCTCGACCTCACAGGATGGCAGGGGCGGTCTCCCCCGCAGTCTCACCGGCCCGGGCGCCCGGGAACAGGGCCCGGGCACCCGAGCCGGGGGTAACGGCCGGTGTCCGCAAAGGGCAGGACGCCGCGGTCGCGGGCGCTGGGGCGTGTCTGACCGTTCGCGTCGGATCAGCGCGCGGCGTTGGGGTGCGTGCATCGCAAGGCGGAGGAGCGAGTCCATGCGGAGCATCGGCGACCGACGACAACGCGGCGAGGTGCGTGCCCCAACGCCGCGCGCCCGGCGGGAACGGTCAGACACGCCCCACGGACGTCCGTCCGCGCCGGGACGCTCCTGCTCCTCGGGATCAGCCCCCCTCTCTCAGATCAGGCCGCGCCGCATCGCGTACCCCACCGCGTGCGCCCGGTTGCGCAGCCCGAGCCGGGTGATGATCTCGTGCAGCACGTTCTTGACGGTGCGTTCCGAGTACGAGGTCTTGGCCGCGATCTCGCTGGTGTCGAAGCCCTCGGCGACCAGCCGCAGCATCTCCGCCTCCCGGGCCGTCAGGGTGGACAGGGTGAGGCCGCGCCCGTCGAGCATGGTGCGCTGGAGCGTCCCGATCCGGTCGAGCAGTTCGCCGAGGAGGTCCCCGGGCATCACCCCCTCGCCGTTGGCCAGGGCGGTGATCAGGTGCACCAGCCGGTCCTGGTCCGCCTCCGAGCGGCGCAGCACGGCGGCGACGCCGTGCTCGACGATGGTCTGCAGCCCGCCGGCCTCGAACTGGCCGACCACCAGGCCGATCCGGCCCGAGGTGGCGAGGCGCAGCCGGCGCAGGTGGTCGGCGACCGCCTCGGTCAGGGCGTCCACGACCAGCAGGGAGACCTCCGCCCGGCCCGCGTCGGCCTCGCTGAGGAGTTCCACCTCGGGCCGCTGGCGCAGCTGTTGGACCACCCCGGTCTGCAGGATCAGGTCCTCGGCGTACACCGCCACGGGTATCTGGGCGGGCCGGGGGCGCCCCTGCACCGGGATCCGTGCCCCGGCCGGGCGGGTGGTCACGGATGGCGGTGCGGCCGACCCCTTGCGGCTGGTGACGGCTTCCACTCGGGTCGCCTCGATCGATGTCATCGGAACACTCCATTCTCCTGCGGTCCTGCGGCTGTTGCGGCCCGGCGCTGTGGCGCGGGGCCGGTCGGGGCCCGGTGCGGGCTCTGAGCCCGCGCGGTCGGTGGCGGCGGCGCCGGGCAGGGCCGGTCCGTCCGTACGGGCAAGGGGTGTGCCCACGGCTTGCCCGTACGGCCCTCTCCGCGGACGGTCCTCCGGCCCTACCGTCACGCCATGACCACTTCCGCCGAACTCGGCCTGCCCGCGCTGACGGTGGCGCCCGGTGGCGTGGCCACCACGACGCTGACGGTGCGCAACGACCTCGACATCGTCGAGGCGTACACGCTGGAGGTGGTCGGCGACTGCGCCGCGTGGACGACGGTCGAGCCGGCCCGGGTCTCGCTCTTCCCCGGGACGTCCGAGACGGTGACGGTGCGCCTCGCCCCACCGCGCTCGCCCGCCGCCCGGGCCGGGGACTTCCCGCTCGGCATCCGGGTCCTGCCGACCGAGCGCCCCGAGCTGGTGACGGTGCCGGAGGCCACGGTCACCGTGACGCCCTTCCAGGAGCTGCAGGCCGCGCTCGCGCCCCGGCGCCGCCGGGGCTGGCTGCGCGGCCACTACCGCACCTCGGTGCGCAACCTCGGCAACGCCCCGGGCACCGTGGTGCTCACCCCTGGCCAGGCCGGCGAGGAGCTGCGCTTCCGGGCGACCCCGGAGCGGCTGCGCCTGGAGCCCGGCGAGTCCGGGGAGCTGCGGTTGCAGGCCCGGGCCCGCAAGCTGATCTGGTTCGGGAAGCAGGCCTCCTGGCCGTTCGAGGTGGCGGTGGGTCCCGAGCCGGCCCCTGCGGGCAAGGCCTCCGACGGCAGGGGCAAGGACGGCAAGGACGGCAAGGGCACCGGCACCGCCGCCGAGGGCACCGCCGCCACTCCCGCGCCCGCCACCCCCGCTCCCGCTCCCGCTCCCGCGGACGCCCTCACCGCCGCCCAACGGCCGGTGCTGGAGGGCGAGTTCATCCAGCTCCCGATCTTCCCCAAGTGGCTGCTGGCCCTGCTGGCGGCGCTGATCGCCCTGCTGCTGGCCTGGTTCGCCCTGGTCCGCCCGGCGGTGCGCAGCTCCGCCAAGCAGGCCGCCGAGCAGGCCGTCGCCCAGCAGAGCGCCACCCCGGCCGTACCCGCCGGCAGTCCCGGGGGCGGACCGGGCGCCCCCGCCGGCGGCAACCCCACCGCGCCGGGCAAGCCTGGCTCCGGGCAGCCCACCGGCAGCGGCGGCCGCCCCGCCCCAGGCCCAGGCCTGGCGGAGCCGGGCACCGGCCGGCAGAGCTCCGCGACCATCGACGTGCCGACCGGGGCCGGCGCCGCGGCCACCGGCAGCTACCAGGTGCCGCACGGCAAGGTCTTCGACATGACCGACCTCGTGATCGCCAACTTCCAGGGCGACCAGGGCGTCGTGACCATCACGGCCGGCCAGAAGGTGCTCAACACCATCGCCTTGGAGACCTTCCGCAATCAGGACTACCACTGGGTGACTCCCATCCAGGTCCCCGAGGACCAGGCTGTGACGGCGAGCGTGACCTGCGAGTCCCCGGGCACTCCGGCCTCGGGCAAGCAGGCACCCACGTGCCACGAACTCCTCAACATCAGCGGAACGTTGAGCGACATCAGGCAGGGGAACTGACCCGGTGCACACGGTGCCCTCCCCTCCCGGCGACCGGACCGGAAAGGTGCACCCGATGCCCCAACGGTGTCAATGGGCCCCTTCCGCCGGAATCACCCCGTTCTCCTCCGTGATCTTCCCCTTCCGTATCTCCTCCCACGGCCCGTGACCATGTCAACGCGGGACGGGCGTCGTGCCCGGTCCGCGCGCCGGGCGACAACCCGTTCGAACCCCGGCACCACGGGCCACGTGCCCTCCCGGGGAACCCGGCCGGGACCCCTCGGGGCAACCGACCGTTCCCCCACGGACGGCGAAGTCTGCCCCCGGCGCCCTACTGACGCGTCATCAGTACAGCAGTAGGTTTGCGCCGTTCCCACACCGGAGACGCCTTCGGGGCCGTATACGCACCGAATCGGCACAAGGCGGAAGGAATCCGACCACCGTGCGCGCACATGAACCGGACCGGCGGGCCGACCAGCGGGGCGACCGGGGGGAATCCCCGGCCGCCCGCGCGCCCCGCCCGGGCCCGCGGCCCGGCAGTGCCCTCGCCCTGCAACGAACCCTCGGCAACGCCGCGGTGAGCCGCCTGGTCCGGGAGGCCCGGGCCGGCTCCGGCGCCCACGGCGGCCACGACTGCGCGGGCCACGGCAGCGCGGGCCACGGCAGCGCGGGCCACGGCGCCGAGCCGGAGGAACTGCCGCTCCAGCGCTCCCTGGTCCCCCAGGTGCTGCGCAGCGCCGGGAAGCCCCTGGACGCTCCCACCCGCAGCGAGATGGAGGCCCGCCTCGGCGCCGACTTCTCCGACGTCCGGCTGCACACCGGCAGCACGGCCGCCGCCTCCGCGGCCGAGGTCGGCGCCCGCGCCTACACCTCCGGCAACCACGTGGTGCTCGGGCCGGGCGGCGGCGACCGGCACACCCTGGCGCACGAGCTCACCCACGTCATCCAGCAGCGCCAGGGCCCGGTGGCCGGCACCGACCGCGGCGACGGCCTGCGGGTCTCCGACCCGTCCGACCGCTACGAGCGCGAGGCGGAGGCCAACGCCGTCCGCGCCCTCGCCGGCCCGCTGCAACGCGCGGAGGAGCCGCCCGCCCCCTCCCCCGCCCGGGTCGGGGGCGCGGTGCAGCGGATGCCCAAGCGGAACGCGGACGTCGCCGAGGTGCGCGGCAGCAGTCCGCCCGCGCGCACCACCCGGGGCAAGGCCCGCGCGGCGAACCTCGACCTCGCCCGGCCGGTGCTGGAGTTCGAGTCCGGCTACGAGGGCCCGGCCACCCAGAAGATGGACGACGACCAGAGCATCGGCTTCTCGCAGGTCGCCCGGTTGAAGAACCCGCCGGGCGCCCCGCAGCGGGTCTCCACCAACTACCACTTCTGGCAGGAGGTCACCGACTCCAACGTCCAGGTCGTCCGGGCGAAGGACGGCGGCTACGGCCAGCACGACTCGGCGCGCGACTGGGTCCAGGACGGCCCCTACCGCCCGAACTACACCAACGCCGTCATCGTCGACGCCCAGAACCAGATCGAGTTCAACGACAACCCGGGCTTCTCCACCTCGGCCCGGATGACCGCCGGGTACTGGCTCCAGCAGTACAGCGTCTCGTTCCGGTGGAAGGTCGCCCCGAACGCGGGCACCTGGAACCGGAACCTGCCCGCCTGGACCAGCCCCGTGGTCACCCACAGCGTGAGCTCGCAGTTCGACCCCGAGCACCCGGACGAGCCGGTCGCGATCACCGTCCACGAGGGCGGCGACCACACCTGGAACGTCGACCTGACCCCGTACACCACGGGGACGTGAAACGGCCGAGCCCCCGGGGAATCCCGGGGGCTCGGCCCAACGTGCTCGACGGTCCGGACGGTCAGCGCCTCGGGCCCATCACGGCGTACACCGCCGTGCCGACCGCCCCCAGGGCCCACGCCGTCCAGGTGGACACCGTGGTGGCCGGGGAGAAGGTCATCCAGTGCACCACCTCCCCCGCGGTGCCGGCGGCGGCCGGGCCGAGGACGGTGACCGCCAGCCAGCCGGTCGGCAGGATCCAGGCCAGGTGCGCTCCCCAGAGCGCCGCCCCGAGCGCGGCCAGGCCGGCCAGCCCGGCGGCGTCCCGGACCACGTACCCGGTCGGGGCGGGGTCCGCCCCCACCAGCCGCAGCGCCAGCAGCGCGGCGGCGGCGACCGCACCCGTCAGCAGGACGTGCGCCGCCCGGCGGGGCACCCACCGGATCGCGGCCGTCCGGTCCAGCGCGGCGTCCTGCCCGCCGAGCCCGACGGAGGCGGCCGCCACGCTCACGGTGAGGGCCAGGACGACCGTCGCCAGGTCCATCGGCCCCGGGCCGTCGTGGCAGAAGGCCCAGGCCGCCAGCAGCACCAGCAGGGCGACGGCCGCCGAGGCGGGCACCTGCCGGGAGCGCGCGTACAGGGTCAGCCACCTCATCGGGACGCCTTCCCGGTCAGCGGCGTCAGCCCGTCCCCGCAGGACAGCGCGTCGGCCCGGACCTCGGCGATCCGCGCGCGCTGCTCGGCCCGCGGCAGCGCGTTCAGCTTCTCCCAGGCGGCCGTCGCGCTCGTCCACGCGGCCCGGGCGTACGGGTCCTCCTCGGGCTTCTCCAACGGCTGGACCTGACGCTCCCCGAGCGCCCAGCTCGCGACGACGCTCTGCGCCGGGACGGAGAGCTGCCCCCCGCCCTCCCACGGGGTGCGCGGCCGGCAGTTCGGCGCCAGGCCCTGGGCGACCAGCAGCCGGGTCAGCTCCGCCCGCGTCGCCCGGGCGATCAGCGGGTCGTCGAAGTCGACCAGCACCGTGTCGGCGGACAGTTGGCGGTCGTCGCCGTTCGCGCGCAGCGTGGTCTCCTCGTGGATCGTGGCCGGCGCCCGGTCGCCCAGGGCGTCGTGCAGCACCCGCAGCGCCTCCTTGCCGGCCGGCGCGAGTACGGGCAGCTGGGTGCCGTTCGCCCGCGTCACGCACACCGGGCCGTCGCAGACCAGGGCCGCGGCGGCCCGGTCGACGACGTAGGTGTCGCGCGGGTCTGCCGGCAGGACCAGCAGGGCCAGCGCCAGACCCGCCAGGACGGGGGCCGCCGCGAACAGCCGGGCCCGGGTGGTCGAGGCCGCCAGCAGCGCGAACCCGGTGCCCAGCAGGCCGAGGAACCACAGCGCCTGCCCCAGGTCGACCGCCCCGGAGAGGGTCAGCAGCATCTCGCGCGGCATGTCGGTCACCGGCGACAGCTGGGAGAGGCGGTTCGACGCCTGGCCGGACGGCAGCGCCCCGTCGGTGGTCTGCCGCAGGTACATGACCGCCACCAGGGAGCCCACCACCAGGATCGGCGGGGTGAGCACCGAGGGCAGGGTCCGCGCGAGGCCCATCCCGAACACGGCGCCCGCGACCAGGGCCAGCACCGCCACCAGCGAGATCGGCAGCCAGCCCGCCGGCAGGTAGTCGGTCTCGCCGAGGGCCACCTGGCTCCCGCCCCACAGCACCAGCAGGCCGAAGCCCGCCGCCAGCGCGAGCGCCAGCGCACCGGCGGGCAGCGCCGCACGGCGCCAGGCCGGACGCGGCGTGCTCGCCAGCAGTTCGGCCGTCCGCGAGCGGGCGTCGCGCAGTCCGTACACCGCGCCGAAGCCCACCGAGAGCGGCCACAGGTAGGCCAGCATGGAGCGGGTCGTCAGCGCCATCGACGTCCACTGCCCGGTCCACGCCGCGGTGCCCTGCCACCACAGCCCGTTGACGGCGTAGAGGACGGCCAGGCTGCCGCCCAGGACGACCAGACCGGCCCACGGGGCGACGGAGCGCCTCAGCTCGGTCCGCAGAACCCGGGTGTTCACCAGTTGCCTCCCTGCCGGCCGGAGTCACTGAGCAGCGCCGAGTAGCCGCGCTCCAGCGGGCTGTCCCCCGGGTACTCGCTGCCGCCCGCGGCGGCCAGGTCGTCCGGGGTGCCCTGGAAGACGAGGCGCCCGTCGGCGAACAGCACCACGTCGGTGCAGGCCGCCGCGACGTCCTCGACCAGGTGGGTGGAGACGACCACGCAGGTGTCCCGGCCCAGTTCCTGGAGCAGCTCGCGGAAGCGCAGCCGCTGCGCCGGGTCCAGACCGGCCGTCGGCTCGTCCAGCAGCAGCACCGCGGGGTCGTTGACGATCGCCTGGGCGATGCCGGCCCGCCGCACCATGCCGCCGGACAGGGTCTTCATCCGGTGGTCGGCGCGGTCCGCCAGGCCCACCCGCTCCACGGCCCGCTGGACGGCCGCGGGGATG
Organism: Kitasatospora sp. NPDC059160; assembly: GCF_042755465.1. Classification (NCBI taxonomy): domain Bacteria; kingdom Bacillati; phylum Actinomycetota; class Actinomycetes; order Kitasatosporales; family Streptomycetaceae; genus Kitasatospora; species Kitasatospora sp. NPDC059160. The sequence continues at coordinate 36,096 of NZ_JBHZCN010000091.1, forward strand.
TCCTGCTTCGGCACCTCCTTCAACCAGGCCATGTACTCCACGAACTCCCGCACGGTGAAGCGCTTGTAGTAGCCGAAGTCCTGCGGCAGGTAGCCGATCCGGCGCCGCAGCGCCCGGTGGTCGCCCAGCCCGGCGACGGAGGTGCCGAGCAGCTCCAGTTCGCCGCCGGCCGGTCGCAGCACCGTCGCGAGCGCCCTGATCAGGCTGGTCTTGCCCGCGCCGTTGGGCCCCAGCAGGCCGTGGGCGCCGAGCCCCAGGGAGAGGTCGAGGCCGTCGACGGCCATCTTCTTCCGGCCGACCCGCACTCTCAGGTCACTGGCCCGGATCTCCCAGGCGTAGGTCTTCGGCGCGATGTCGGCCGCGCTCGTCATGGGCGCCATGCGGTGGCCCCTTTCGAGGGTCGATGGTGTTGTCACAACGTCGAGTAGGTGTTCCGGCGGGCGATCACGGCGGCGACCCCCAGCACGAGGAGCAGGCCCCACACCGGCAGCCGGCCCGGCTCCAGGGCGAGCCACAGGGCCGCGGGGGTACGTCCGGTGACGGCGGCGGGAAGGAGCACGGCGACGCTCCAGAGGGCCGCCAGAGCGACCGCGGCGCGGGCCACCCCGACGACGCTGCCCAGGGCCAGCGCCGTGGACGTGAAGGCGAGCGAGGGCAGCAGCCACTGGGCGGCCGTCATGGTGCCGGTCAGCCACCCCGTCAGCAGGAGCCCGGGCACGACCACGGCGAGCACCGCCGTGGTGCGCCTGAGCAGCAGGGGCAGACCCGCGCGGGCGGTCGAGGCGGTCAGCTCGTACACCGGGTCCAGGGCACGCGACCACGCCGCGGCGACGCCGAACAGCGGCAGCACGGGCGCCAGCAGCGACAGCGGCGAGGCACCGCCGAGCGATCCCGACGGCGCGAGCGCGTCCAGCAGCAGCGCCAGCAGGGTGACGGTGACGGTCATGGCCAGCCACGGCCCCGTCGCGGGCGTCAGCCAGGCCGACAACCACCGCGGACGGCGCCACCGGGCGGGCGCCCGGACCTCGGCGTCCAACTGCGGCGCCAGGCCGGTCCGCACGGTGTCCAGCAGCGCGGCGACCTCGGGCGCCTCGGTGACGACCGAGGCCGCCAGCAGCGCCCGGCACGGCGCACAGGTCTCCAAGTGGGCCTCCAGTGCCCACACCGTGTCCGCGGCCATCGCCGCGTCCCCCCGCGCGTAGTCGGCGACGAGCCGCCGGGACGCGTGTTCCTCCGTCATGCCAGTGCCTCCCGCATCGCGATCCGAGCTCGCCGGGCACGGGTCTTGACCGTGCCTTCGGGCAGTCTGAGCAGCACGGCCGTCTCCCGGACGGACAGCCCGTCCAGCACCGTGGCCTGCAGCACCTCGCGCAGTTCCGGGGCCAGGCGCCGCAGCGCGTCGCCCACGTCGCCGCCGACCGTCCCGGCGAGCGCCTCCTCCTCCGCCCCGGGCACCACCGCCCGCTCGGCGGCGGCCACCGGCGGCTCGGCGTGGTGGGCCCGGCGCCGGAACGCGTCGACCAGCCGGCGCGCCGCGATCGTCCACAGCCACCCGACGGCCGAACCGCCCACGGCGCTCCCGGCGAACGCGCCGGCCGCGCGCCACACCGCCAGATAGGTCTCCTGCATGACCTCGGCGACGATCTGCTCGTCCGCGCAGCGACGGCGCAACCGCACCGCCAGCCACGGCGACGTCCGGCGGTACAGCTCGTCGAACGCCCCGCGGTCGCCCTTGGCCACGAGCCGGAGGAGGCGTTCCTCGTCCAGCTCGTCCAGTGCTCTCCTACGTGATCTCACACCAGCCAGACGCCCGGTCCGGCGCGCAGGTTCTTGATCCGGAGTGACCTGCGTCACAGTGCGGGTCGCCCCTTTCCGTGGAAATGCGGACCCGGAAATGCGAAAAGGCCCACCCGGTCACCCGGGCGGGCCTTTTCTGAATGATTGTTCGGCGGCGTCCTACTCTCCCACAGGGTCCCCCCTGCAGTACCATCGGCGCTGTGAGGCTTAGCTCCCGGGTTCGGAA